>DATBSM010000157.1:0-16087 GCA_036559785.1 Gemmatimonadales bacterium | reverse complement strand
CATCGACGTGGGCATCAACCGGGTGGAAGACCCGTCGCGGCCCAAGGGTTATCGCCTCGTGGGCGACGTGGCCTACGAACCGGTGGCGAAGATTGCCTCCGCCATCACTCCCGTTCCCGGTGGCGTCGGTCCGATGACCATCGCCATGCTGCTGCAGAACACCCTCCAGGCGATGAAGCAACTGGATTTGGACTAAGAAAAAGCGGCGTTTTGCTTTTGCTTTCTGTAGATTTCGTTCTATGACCTTATCTCTCCGCTTCGATACTCCCTCCGCTGCTGACCAGGTCTGGTCCGTCGGCCGACTCAACACCGCGATCAAAGGGCTGATCGAGGGCAACTTCCCGCCGATCTGGGTGCGCGGGGAGGTGCTCCAGTGCAAGGTCTGGTCGAGTGGGCACTGGTACTTCACCTTGCGCGAAGGAAGGAGCCAGGTCCGCTGCTCCATGTTCAGGTTGAACGCCTCGCGCGCGGGGAAGCCACCCGCAGATGGAACCGAGGTCTACGTACTGGCGAAGCCGGGACTCTACGAAGAGAAGGGTGAGTTCCAGCTCATCGTCTCCCGCATGCTGCCCACCAGCGCGGTGGGCCAGAAGCAGCAGGAGCTGGAGCGGGTAAAGGCGCTGCTGCAGCAGGACGGCCTGTTCGATCCCGTGCGTAAGCGTCCGGTGCCTCCGTACGTCAGCACCATCGCGGTAGTGACCTCTCCCGACGGCGCGGCGCTCAAGGACGTGGCGACGGTCACTCGAAAGCGCTGGCCATGCGCCCGGATTCTGCTGGTCGGGGCTCGGGTGCAAGGCGAGGGAGCGGTCGAGGACCTGGTCCGCGCGCTCCGGCTGGTCAACCGGATTCCCGGCCTCGATCTCTGCATCGTAGGGCGGGGCGGCGGTGCCCGGCAGGACCTCGCCGCGTTCAACAGCGAGGCCGTGTGTCGCGCGCTCTCCAACGTGCGGGTACCCACCATCTCCGCGGTCGGGCACGAGATCGATATCTCCCTCACCGACCTGGTGGCCGATCATCGAGCCGCCACGCCCTCCGCGGCGGCGGAGCTGGCGGTGGCCAATCGGCGTGACGTGCTGCGGCTGGTCGACGATCTGTCGGTGCGTCTTGCCTCGGGGCTGACCGGCCGCACCCGGCTGGCAGCGGCCCGGCTGGCGCGTAGTGCCGACCGGCTGAACGGCGGCATGGAATGGGTGCTCGACTCGCGGCGCAATCTGACCGAGCGGCTCGCGGCTCAGCTCGATGCGCTGAGCCCGCTTCGGGTGCTCGGCCGCGGCTACGCCGTGCCGATGGACGACGCCGGCCGCGTCCTGAAGCGGCGGGCCGATTTCATCAAGGATGCCGGCTTTCGGTTGCGCGTGGCCGACGGCGACGTCCGTGCCCGGGTGGAGTGATGGCTAAGCCCAAGACCGAGCTCGCTGAGTCCACCCCCGCTTTGGCGGATGAGCTGGCCCGACTGGAGGAGATCGTTCGCAAGCTGGAGGCGGACGATGTCGAGTTGGACGCGGCCTTGTTGCTCTTCGAGGAGGGGATCGCCCGCCTCAGGGCTGCGCGGGAGCGCCTGATTGCAGCCGAGGTGAAGGTGCAGGCCGTGCTGGAGGAGGCGGGTGGCGACCTCAGGCTGACCGATCTCGATGCCTGAAGCCGCTTCGGCGGCAGCAACGGATCTGCTGGCGGAAGCGAGAGACCGAACCGACGCGCTTCTGAGCGGCTGGGCCAAGCTCCTGGAGCAGGAGATCGGCGGGCGCCAGGGTCAGGCGCTCTCGTACGCCCTCCGAACACCCGGGAAGCGGGTTCGCGCCGCGCTCTTGATGGCGGCCTACCGCGCGCTCGGAGGCCGCTCCCCGGCCATCGCCGGCGTTGCCGCTGCGGTCGAGACGGTCCACACCTACTCGCTGGTGCACGACGACCTCCCGTGCATGGACGACGACGACCTCCGGCGGGGCCGCCCCACCACGCACCGCGCCTTCGACGTGGCCACCGCCACCCGGGTTGGCTTCCTGCTCGTGCCGGTGGCGGCACGCCTGCTTGCCGTGGCGTCGGGTGAGCTCGGGCTTCCCACCGGCACGCTGGGCTCGATGGCCGGTGAGCTCTTCCAAGCCGGCGGAATCGAAGGCATGGTGGGAGGGCAGTGGCTCGACCTGGAGGCCGAACGCCGGAAGTTGCCGCTCTCCGAGCTGATCGAGGTGCACCGGGGCAAGACCGGCGCACTGATCCGGGCAGCGTGCACTTTGGGAGGCATGGCGGCTGAGGCGGAGCCGGCTCGGCTGGAGGGCCTCACCGCCTATGGCGAGGACATCGGGCTGGCCTTTCAGATCGCGGACGATGTTCTCGACGCTACCGGGACGAGCGAGGAGCTGGGCAAGCCGGCCGGTCGCGACGCACAGCTGGCAAAGTCCACCTATGTTGTTCTGCTGGGCATCGATGGAGCCCGCGCGGAGGCCCAGCGGCTGGCCCAAAGCGCGGTGGCGCACCTCGGCCGCGCCGGCGTTCCGGCCGGGGCACTCGGGGCCCTGGCCGGGTATATTGTAACGAGAAGTTCGTGATCACAGCGGGGCAGCGGGGCAGCGGGGCAGTGCGTGCCGGCGGTTGGAATCCGTCGGTGTGCTGTTAGCAGCCTTGCTGCCCCGCCGCCCCGCCAACCCCTAGTGACACATGTCCCTGCTCTCGACCATCCACGGCCCCGACGACCTCAAGCGCCTCCGCCGCGACCAGCTTCCTGAGCTGGCCCAGGAGATCCGCGACCGGCTCATCGAGTGCTGCTCCATCACCGGTGGCCACATCGGTGCCAGCCTCGGCGTGGTCGAGCTGACCATCGCGCTGCTCTACGAGTTCGAGTCGCCCAGCGACAAAATCGTCTGGGACGTCGGTCACCAGGCGTATGCCTGGAAGCTGCTCACCGGCCGGGACGAGTCATTCCCGACCCTCCGCCAGCAGGACGGGATCTCCGGCTTTCTCAAGCGCAGCGAGAGCAAGCACGACCACTTCGGCGCCGGCCACGCCGGCACCGCCATGTCCGCCGCGCTCGGCATGGCTACCGCGCGGGACCTCAAGGGCGAGAACTACAAGGTGGCGGCCGTAGTGGGCGACGGCGCACTCACCTGCGGCCTCTCCTACGAAGGGATGAACAATGCGGGCCATTCCGATCGCGACATCATCCTGATCGTAAACGACAACGGGATGTCCATCTCGCCCAACGTCGGCGCCATCAGCAAGACGCTGGGGCGCATTGTGGCCGACCCGAGAACCAACCGGCTGCGGGAGCGGATCAAAGGCCTGACCTTCGCCCTGGGGGGTGTGTTTGGCGAGGGTGTGGTGGAGTTCGCCCGGAACGTGGAGGAGAGCGTCAAGAACCTCTTCTCTCCCGGGATGTTTTTCGAGGAGCTGGGCTTCCGCTATTTCGGCCCGATCGACGGACACGATCTCCAGAAGCTCATTGACACCCTCCGTTTTGTCCGTGGCATGGCCGGTCCCCGGGTGATCCACGTCATGACCCAGAAGGGCAAGGGGTTTTCCTTTGCCGAGGACAACCAGGAGAAGTGGCACGGCCTGGCGGCCTATGACCCCGTAACCGGCGAGGCCCGGAAGAAGTCGAGCGGGCCACCCACCTGGACCCAGGCGTTTGGCGAAGCCCTGACCGCGCTCGCCGGGGAGCATCCTGAGATCGTCGCGATCACCGCCGCGATGCCTTCCGGCACCGGCACCGCCGTCTTTCAGAAAAAATATCCCGAGCGCTTCTTCGACGTCGGGATCGCCGAAGGGCATGCCGTAACCTTCGCCGGCGGCCTGGCCACGCAAGGCATCCGGCCGGTCTGTGCCATCTACAGCACGTTTCTCCAGCGGGCCTACGACAACGTCATCCACGACGTCGCGGTGCAGCGTCTGCCCGTGATCTTTTGCATGGATCGGGCAGGACTGGTAGGCGAGGATGGCCAGACGCACATGGGGCTGTACGACATCGCCTACATGCTCGCGGTCCCCGGCATGACGGTCACCGCGCCCAAGGACGGGGATGAGCTGGTCGGCCTGCTGCGGACCGCGCTGGCACACGATGGTCCCTTCAGCACCAGGTACCCCCGGGACAAGGCGCCGGATCAGCCGCGTCCGGCTTCCGAGATCCCGGCGATCCCATATGGAACCTGGGAACAGCTTCGACGGGGGAAGGATGTCGCGATCCTCGCTGTGGGCACGATGGTGCTTCCCGCAGTCGAGGCTGCCGAAATACTGGCCCAGGACGGTATTGACTGCGCGGTGGTGAACTGCCGCTTCATCAAGCCGATGGATGCGGCGATGCTCGAATCCCTCGCTCAGCAGCATCGTACCCTCGTGACGGTCGAGGAGGGCACCATCGTCAACGGATTCGGTGCCCACCTGGCCGAGACGCTGCAGACCACACACCCGGAGGTCCGGGTAGTAGCGCTGGGCGTGCCCGACCGGCTGATCGAGCAGGCGCCCCGCGCCGAGCAGCTCGAGAGCTTCGGTCTGACTGCTGCCGGGATCGCCCGCCGCATCACCGCGCTGCAGCACGAAGAGACCCTCGAGGCCAGATGAAGGTCGGCGTCGTCGGTAACCCTCGATACGGGGACCTCAAGGGCGTATTGGAGCAGGTGGCCCTCGCCGCGCCCTACCGCGGGATCACGCTCTATAGCGAGCCCCGGCTCGAGTCGTTCTGGAACCGGGAGGTGCCGACGTTCGACTCGGTGAACCTCGACGCCCTGATCACCTTCGGCGGCGATGGCACCTTGCTGCGCGGCGCCCGTCTTCTCGCTGGCCGCGAAACGCCGATCCTCGGCGTGAACCTCGGCCGGGTGGGCTTCCTGACGACGGCCACGCGCGAATCCCTGGATGGGGCGCTGGACTCCCTGGTCACGGGGAAGTTCGAGATCGAGCGGCGTCAGGCGCTGCGAGCCGCCATCAGGGATGCGGAGGGCGAGACCCGCTCGACCCAGATGGCCGTGAACGATGTCACGGTCCATAAGGGCGGCGTGGCCCGCGTCATCCGCGTCAACGTGTACATCCAGGGCGACAACGTCGGGCCGTACAGCGCCGACGGGATCATCGTCGCCACCCCCACCGGCTCCACCGCCTACAGCTTGAGCGCGGGCGGCCCAATTGTCGTGCCCGGCGTCGAGGCCATCATCGTCACCCCCATCGCGGCTCATACGCTGGCGGTCCGGCCGCTCGTCGTTCCCGCCACCTACCGGATCGTGATCGAGCCGATCGCCGGCTGGTCCGACGATCTGCTGGTCTCTTTCGATGGTCAGACCGGTAGTACGCTGGCGCCGGGTGAGTCGGTGGATGTGTGCCGCGCCGACCATCGGGTGTGCCTCATCCGTCTGGGTGGCGATGGCTTCTTTGGACGCATGCGGCAGAAACTGCACTGGGGCGATCTGTCGGGGAGACAGCTGGACTCGTAATGCTCACCGAACTCCGCGTTCGAGACCTCGCCACCATCGCCGACGTCAGTCTCCAGCTTGGCCCCGGGCTCAACGTGCTCACCGGCGAGACGGGAGCCGGCAAGTCGATGCTGATCGACGCCCTCTCACTGCTGCTGGGTGAGCGCGCGGCGGGGGGCAGCGTCCGTCCTGGCGCCGCCAAGTCGGTGGTTGAGGGTGCCTTCGAGGGGATCGATGCATCCACTCGCGGCAGGATCGAAGAGCTCGGGCTCGACGTGGACGACGGTCGCGTCGTTGTCCGACGGGAAGTTTCCTCCGAGGGCCGCTCCCGTGCCTGGGTGAACGGAAGCCCCACCACCGCCGCCGTGCTCGCCCAGCTCGGCGCACTGCTGGTCGACCTCCACGGACAGCACGAGACCCAGTCGTTGTTGCACGCCGAGGCGCAGCGCGAGATCCTGGATGCCTTTGCTCACGCCGAGCCGGACCGGGCCGCGGTGGCCGAGGCGCATGCCACTGTGGCCCGGCTTCGGGAGGAGCAGTCTGGTCTTGCGGCCCGCCGGGACGAGGTCCGCCGGCGGGCCGACTATCTCCGGCACGTCGTGACCGAGATCGATGCGGCCAGGATCAAGCCGGGGGAAGATGAGACACTGCAGCTCGAGTCCCGGCGCCTGAGCCAGGCGGGCACGCTGGTGGAGCAGGCCCAGCGGATTGTGGAAGCGCTCGAGGGCGAAGCGGGAAACGCGTTAGGCGCTCTAGCCGTCGCCGATCGCTCCCTGACCGGCCTGGAGCGGCTCGATCCCAGTGTGGCTGCATGGCGGGAGATGCTCGATGCCGGATACGCCAACCTCTCCGAGCTGGCCCGCCTGGCCGGCGACTACGCGGGCTCGGTGCAGGAGGATCCGGAGCGGCTGGCCCAGGTCGAGCGGCGGCGCGACCTGCTCTCCCGCCTGTCGGGGAAATACGGAGCCACCCTACCTGAGGTGCTTGCCACCCGGGATCAGGCCGCGGAAGAGCTGGATCTCCTGGATACGGCCGACACCGACCTCCGGGGTCTCGCTGCCCGGCGGGTGGCCGCGGAAGGAGCGCTGCGCACCGCCGCCGATGCTCTCAGCAGCCGGCGTCGCGAGGCGGCAGACCGTCTGGTCCGCGGCGTCAACCGCCTGTTGCCGCAGCTGGGCCTGCCTGGAGGCAAGTTGTCGGTGGAGCTGGTCTCGCTACCAGAATCTGGAGCATACGGCCAGGAGAGCGTGCAGCTCAACGTGCAGCTCAACCTCGGACTCGAGGCCAAGCCTCTCGCCAAGGTAGCCTCGGGGGGCGAGCTCTCGCGCCTGATGCTGGCGTTGAAGGTGGTACTGGTCAAGCACGACGCCATTGCCACCCTGGTCTTCGACGAGGTCGATCAGGGCATCGGAGGGGAGACTGGGGCGCAGGTGGGCTCGGCGCTCGCCGAGGTGGCCGAGCGGCATCAGGTGCTCGTGATCACCCACCTGCCGCAGATCGCCGCTCGGGCTGACGGGCATCTGGTGGTCTCGAAGCAGGCACGCGGGGGAATCGCTACCAGCGACGTCCAGGTACTGCATGGGGAGGACCGGGTGAACGAGATCGCGCGGATGCTGGGCGACACGGAGGGTGATGCAGCGCGACGTCATGCGCAGGCCCTGTTACGCACTCCGGCGGCCGCGAAACGCCGCTAACCCGTCACCACAATCCAAAGTACAGCCTGAGCCTCGCCTGGACCCGGTGCGTATCCGGCACCCGGCCCTTCGTCGATCGCACCACCCGCTCGTAACTCCAGCTCGCATCCAGCGGCAACCCCGTCCCTCCCGGCCTAAACCGTCCGGGGTTGGAGTATGTGATACCGGCCGACAGCAGCGCCGCATTCGCCCCTGACTCCTCGGCAAGCACCCCGGCATCAATTCCAGGTATGGCCACCGAGGGAGACGCGTAGGTCACCTGGTCTGACGTCCGGTTCCAGTATTGTACTCCCGCTTGCAGTGCCAGCGTGCGCGCCAGACGGAAGAACGGCCGCACGTCGATGGCGATGATATCGCCCGGATCTCGATGGACCAGCGCCAGACGATCGAGCCCGATAAATGGCTGGCTGGGGGGAGTTACCCGGGCCAGAACATCGGAGGGCAGCTGTCGCACGTAACTGCCCGCCAGCCGCGCGCCGAACGCGCCGCTGCCGAGGTCGGTTACGACGTCGACCTGAATATCGGTCTGGCCATCACCGGTGCCGATGTCGAGCGGGTGATCGGGCCGCTCGCTGACTCCGGTGGGGAACCGCACCAGCCCCGACACGGCGGCCCGGAACCCGCCACGTCCCGGCCCCCGATCCCACCGATCGACCAGCGTGATCGCGGCGCCTGCCTCCGCGTCGCCCCGAAAGGTGACGCTGGACTCCCCGACTCGAAGGACGAGCGGATTGGCGAGTACCTGTATCAGCCCTTCGTCGCTTAAGGGATCTGCCGGGAGCACGGGATCCGCGGCAAAGCCGGGGACGGCGAGACTCGAGGCGAGGGTGTTCTGAAGTCCATCTATCCGGGTCAGGACAGCGGTCCCGGTGGTGCTGGCTGCGGTGGGAACAACGGGCGATGCGGTTGCGGGATCGGCGAGCAACCCAAACAGGTCCGACCGCAGCGCCGTGCCTTCCGCGAGCGTGGCCTCGGCCAATGCCCGCTGCGCCGGATTGGCGTTGTAGTCACCGGCGGCGAGCTTGGCGCTCAGCGTGGCCAGCGCCGCGTCGAACTCCCCAAAGAAAGGAAGCTGCCCGGACACGTCTGGGTTCAAGCCGGCGTCGGCATTGGCGGAGTTGAGCACCAGATGGGATTGCACCCGGGTCTGCACCAGCGGAATTCGTCCGAAGATCGTGATCCCATTGGTCAGCCCGAGCCCGAGCCCGAGCCCACCCCGGCCGATATCGGCCACTACATCGGCGCTCAAGGCGCCTAGATTGAGACGGTAGGTCGGGTTGCCAATGATCCGGGCGATTTGAGCGTCGGCCTGCGCCAGGCTTGGCATCCGATCGCTGCCCAGGGCCGCACTGCTCAGGTCGGCGCCGTAGCCCTCTCGCTGGCCGTTCCCGAAGCGCTGGTCGAATGTCTCCAGCGATCCGTCGAGCTCGATTCTGACCGTGCCGGCCGGCACGCCGACTGGTGGGAGCTGCGCCCACAACCGCGGTGGTATGACCAGGCAGGCGACGATTCCGAGGCGGCGCACACAATGCCCCACAGTACCTCCCGAGAGAAGCCTTCCAATCTGACCCGCCTGTCGCCGGCGAAGGTCGCAACTTCGCTATTTACCTCGACCTTTGCTACCCGACCCACGGTGGCGGCATCGGCGCCCGGGCGGGTGAATCTCATCGGGGAGCACACCGATTATAACGGCGGTCCGGTCCTGCCGGTGGCCCTGGAGCGGCGCACCGCGGTGGCCGGCCGGGCGGCCCAGCGCTGGACCTTTATCTCGGGCACGGAGAGCGAAGTCCATGCGATCGATATCGACGCGCCGATGCGCGGTGCGTGGACCGACTACGTCGCAGGTGTGGTGCGGGAGCTGCGGCCGCTCGGGGCCGCACCGTCCGGGGCCGAGCTGGCGGTCAGCACCAATCTTCCGCTGGGGGCCGGGCTGTCATCGTCGGCCGCGCTGACGGTGGCGACCGCCAAGGCGGTGAGCCTGCTGGCAGGGAAGCGTCTCTCCCCAGCGGCTCTGGTTGAGGTGGCATTTCGCGCGGAGTATCACCAGGTCGGCGTACGCTGCGGAAGGATGGATCAGACGATCTCGGCGCACGCGGAGAGGGGCTCGGCGCTCTTCTTCGATACGGCCAGTGGTGTGCTGCGCCCGGTTCCACTCCCCGGCCGGCTTTGGATCGTGGAGACCGGGGTGTCGCACCGGCTCACGGGAGGTGCCCTCAACGAGCGGCGGCGGGAGTGCGAGGAAGCGCTCGCCTTCTGTCGCGAGTGGCGTCCCGGTCTCGCCCAGCTGGCGCAGCTGTCTCCCGGCGACCTGCCGGAGATCGGGCGTCGGCTGCCTCCTCCCCTGGTCCCTCGTGTGCGTCACGTGGTGACGGAGACCGCGCGCACCAGAGGCGCCGCGGATGCGCTGGCGGCGGGCGAGCTGTCTACCCTTGGCCGACTGCTCGTCGAAGGCCACGAGTCCCTGCGAGCCGACTACCAGTCAACCATTCCCGAGGCGGACTTCATCGTGGCGTCGGCGGTCGAGCACGGGGCCTACGGTGCCAGGCTCACGGGAGCGGGGTGGGGGGGAGCAGTGGTGGTGCTGGCGCCGGCGGAACGGGAGGCCAGGGTTGTGGCCGAGATCGGGCGTGACTTCGAGAAGCGATACCAGCGGCTGCCGGCCACCTGGAGCACGCGCGCGTCGCGCGGGGTGCGGCGGGAGACGATTCCGGATTAGGACGATATATTTGCTTACCGCTTGCCCGGGTGGTGAAATGGTATACACAAGGGACTTAAAATCCCTTGGGAGCAATCCCGTGCGGGTTCGAGTCCCGCCCCGGGCATTCACTCACAGCACCACGGCTCGACATTCCCACGCTTAAACAGGTCAACCTCGTAATGAAGGACGGTCGAATCGTCAAGCGGTCGTGAATCGCATCAGTCGGTCTGACGCAGCGCGTCGTACATACGGAGCGACAGGTTGAGGTCGCGCCGCAGCTCCACGTCGCCGCTGAGCAGGGAGGCCCAGGAGATCTCGTGACCCTTACGGCCCCCCTTGGGCACGACCCTGACGCCATCGGGACTGATACTCACGGTGTAGACCTTCCCATCGAGCACCAGCTCGCGCTTGATGGTCTTGTTGAGACGGGTTGCCACATGACCCTCCGCCGCTACTGCGGCGATATCGACCAGGCGATCTCCTCGCCCGCGTGGACCCCAAATATTTCGCTGATCACCGGCTCTCCGCCTCGACGGACCGGTCGGGCCTCGAAACGGATCGTGGTGGTTCCTGAGGTCACGGTAGCCGGGAGGGCAAACACCGCCGTCTCGCCTCCGGAGACAAACCCCAGCCGGACGCGCTCGCCATCGTTGCGGACGGCATAGATGTCCATGTCGAGCGAGGCGCGATTATCGATCCGGACGTGGGGCTGATCACCCGACTCGGGATCGGGGGCCGGGTTGGGCGCCCCGCCGCCACCACAGGCCAGAGTCAGAAGCAACACCAGAAGGGCAGAGTGACGGAAGACGGCCGGCATAGGTCGCTCGCGGGTAAGGGACTACCAAGATCTTAGCTCTTTGTGGCCAGGACGGTGATTCGCGACACGTCCACTCGGAGGGAGAACCACCTCACCAGGAGGCAAAATGGCACAGATTCGTAGATTCGGCGTAGGTCAGACCGCCAAGGTGGTAGGTGTGCTCTACGCCCTCATAGGCGTGGTAGCGGTGCCCTTCATTCTGATCGCGGCAATGTACTCCCCCAATAAATCGGGACTCGGGCCCGGAGTGGCCCTCGCGTTGCCCATCCTCTACGGGGTCGCCGGCTTTGTCTTCACCGCTCTTGGCTGCGCGATCTACAACTTTGTGGCCGGACTCGTGGGCGGGATCGAAGTCGAGCTGGACGCCCCCCGCTGAATGGACCTCCGCGAGCTGGACAGTCGAGTCCGGCTGTCGGTGTACCATCACTTCGTTCGCGGCGGCCTCGCCCCCACAACCCGCGATGTCGGCGACGAGCTGGGCGCATCGCCGGCGCTGATCGCCGAGAGCTTCGAGCGGCTGGCCAGGGCCCATGTCCTGGTCCTGGATCCGGTCACCCGGAAACTGTGGATGGCCATGCCCTTCTCGGCGGTGCCCACGGCCTTTCGAGTGCGCAGCTCCAGTGGCGAATGGTGGGCCAACTGCGCCTGGGACGCCCTCGGCATCTCGGCCATGCTCCAGTCACCGGTCGAAATCATCAGCAGCAGCTCCGACTGTGGCGACCCGCCGCCGATCCGGACCACGGGCCGCGCGCTTTCGAGCGGGACAGGTGTCGTACATTTCGCAGTCCCCGCGGTGGCATGGTGGGATGATATCGGATTCACCTGATCGACGATCCTGCTCTTCCGGTCGGAGGAGGACGTCCTTGGTTGGTGCCGCGAACGGGGCCGGCCTGTAGGAGCCGTGATCTCATTGTCTACCGCCTGGGGCCTGGCCCAAGCCTGGTACATGGATCGCCTCGAACCGGCATGGCGGCGCCGCTCGGCCGAGGAGGCTCAGTCTGTATTCAGCGGGCTCGGTCTGACCGATCCATTCTGGCGTTTGGCTGCACCTCCTTCACCCCATGAGCTGTGAGGCCGGCCATCATGCACCCTCAGCCGTCGGACTCTGTGATCGTTCTCGAGACCGAACGGCTGAGCTTGCGCCGGATGTCGCTGGACGATGCCGAATTCATCATCGAGCTGCTGAACGACCCGGCCTTCCTTCGGTTCATCGGAGACAAAGGGGTCCGGACCCCCGATGACGCCCGCCACTACATACTGACTGGGCCAGTGGACAGCTACGCGCGCCACGGGTTCGGGTTGTGGGCTGTCGAGCATAAGGGCTCCGGACGCGTCGTTGGGATCTGCGGTTTGTTGAAGCGGGAGACCCTGGACGACGTCGATATCGGCTTCGCCTTTCTTCCCAGGTACCGGTCCCGGGGCTACGCCTACGAGTCAGCCGCCGCCGTCATGGACTACGCCAGAACCGTCCTGGGCCTTGGGCGGATTGTGGCCATTACCAATGATGACAACACGGGATCGCAACGAGTTCTGGAAAAGATCGGCATGGGCTTCGACCGGATGATCCGGCTGTCCGAGGATGGCCCGGAAATCAGGCTCCTCGCCTCCGATGTAACTCCCAGCTGATCGGCGCGAGGTTCTGGTCCGGGCCCTTCTGTAGTGTCCCACCGCCGAATAGCTTTGCGCGTGGCCCTGTGATCCGCCAACACATCGGAATTGGCGAGGTTCCATGCACTACCTGCTGTTCTACGACTACGTTCCCGACTACCTGACCCGGCGCCAGCCGCTCCGTGCGGCCCATTTCGAGTTCGCGCGTCCGTTCATCGAGCGGGGTGAGCTGATACTGGGTGGAGCGCTGGCCGAGCCGGCAGACGCTGGGGTGTTGTTGTTCCGGGGGGAGAAGCCGGATGTGGCCCGCGCCTTTGCGGTGGCAGACCCCTACGTGCAGCGCGGACTCGTCACCGGCTGGCGAGTCCGACCTTGGAACACGGTGGTGGGCCCGACCGCGGAAGTGCCGTTGCCGTGATCGAGCGCTGAATGCTCGAGGCCATTCGCCGATTCGTGCGCGGGCGCCTCGGGGGGGAGGACTCCAGAGCCGCATCCGGGGGCACACCCTCCTCCAGCCCGGTACAGCTGGCCGCTTGTGCTCTCCTGCTCGAGCTCGCCCACGCGGACGATGAATTCAGCGCCGAAGAGCAGCGGCATATCGAAGGCACCCTTCAGCGTCATTTCGGCCTCGATCCGGCCTCAGGTGCAGAGCTGATCCGGCTGGCCGAGGCGGCGCGGGCCAAGGCTCTGGATCATTTTCAGTTCACCCGCGTGGTGGCAACCGAGTACAGCCTCGCCCAGAAGATGGTCCTGGCCGAAGTGATGTGGGGCGTCATCCTGGCGGATGGCCGGCTGAGCGACCACGAGACCCACTTGGTGCGGAAGATGGCCAGTCTGATGCAGCTGGAGCCCAGCTATCTGGCCGAGGCGCGCCGGGCCGCGGTCGGGAGCACGCCCTAGGGCCGCGTTTGCGACACACTCCGGGCACACCCGTGTCGCATTTTCGCCACCGCGGGGCTTACTTGCCCCATCCCCCGTCGCACGGCCCTCCCCAGGAGACCCCATGAGAGCACTCTTTCTGCTGCTCGTAATCGGCACGGCCCTCGGCGGCGCGTCCTACGCCGGCGCTCGCTTCACCGCGGGGAAGCTGGTAGGCCCCGCTCCAAATCCCTTGGGGCCCCCCACCAGCCGGTTCGCCTTCGCCGGGGTTCCGAGCCTCCCTTCCAAGCCGCGCGCGTGGGTGATCTCTTACCCTAACGCAACAGCGTTCGGTCGCGGTGGCGCGGAGATCTATGTCAGCGTCACCGGGGACCTGCTCGGCACCCGCCCCAGGGATCTGGCTGCGCGGCTCGAGGCGCTGCGTCCCGTGGAGCCATGAGTCGTCCCGTGGAGCCATGAGGATTTCTATGACGGAGGGCATATGTACTGCAAACGATCGACCCGGCTAGCACGGCCGCTCCTGCTCGGGGCATGGTTGTGTTCTCTCGTCGCCCCAATCGCGGCCCAAACCAGTCCCACCATTTGGCAGGTCACGACCGGGGAGCCCAACCCGGTTACCCCTGAAGTCAGCACCGAGGAGCTCCAACATCTCCTTGAAAGCCACAAAATTTCTGTGCTGGATGTTCGCTCCGCTCAGGAATACGCCATCGCGCACATTCCGGGAACAACCAATCTGTACGAAAAGGAAGTAGAGCAAGTCACGCGTGCGTTTCCGGACAAGGCCGGCCCGCTGGTTCTGTACTGCAACGGGCCGTTCTGCGGAAAGTCCAAGCGGCTCTCGCAGGAGCTTGTGGGACGAGGATACACAAACGTGCGGCGGTACCAGCTCGGTCTACCGGTCTGGCGCGCTCTTGGGAACACGGTGCAGACGGATCTCGCCGGAGCGCGATACATCCTGGCGGGAGACAAGACCGCAGTGTGGGTTGATGCCCGTGAATCAGCTGATTTCGCCCGTGGCTCCCTGCCTGGTGCCGTCAACATTCGCCAAGGTGAAGCGGAGGCAGCAAACGAGGATGGTCGGCTTCCAAAGAAAGACAAGGGAACCCGGGTGGTTGTCTTTGCCGACACACCAGAAGCGGCCCGGCAGGTTGCGACAGAGGTGGCTCACAAGGCGTACTGGAACAGCAGCTACTTCGGGGGGTCGTTCCGCGCCTTGAGTGCCGTGTCCGCGAGGTAAAGGCAGATCGACGTGCTGCCAGGAGAGGCGGTGCTCCGAGTCCGGTCAGCCGCGAGGGCCGATGTTTCCAGGATCGAGCACCTGATTGCACGGTCGGCCCGCACCCTCAGCGAGGGTTACTACACTCCTACCCAGGTTGAAAGTCTTCTTCGTTTTGTGTTCGGCACCGATACCCAGCTGATCGACGATGGGACCTACCTGGTCGCCGAGCGGGACGGGCGGCTGGTGGGTGCGGGCGGGTGGAGCCGCCGCCGGACCCTGTTTGGTGGCGATCAGATGAAGGAGCGAGAGGACCCCCTTCTCGACCCGCAGATCGAGCCAGCCCGAATCCGGGCCTTTTTCGTGGATCCGGCCGCGGCGCGCCAAGGGATAGGGCGCCGGCTGTTTGATGAGTGCCGTGCGGCTGCGACCGCCGCGGGGTTTCGCACCCTCACCCTGGTGGCCACCCTGCCCGGCGAGCCACTGTATCAGGCGTTGGGTTTCACGGTGACCGAGCGCTTTCAGCTGCATCTCCCAGACGGAGTAGGCATCCCGGTCGCGCGCATGAGTCGCGACGTGAGGGAACCCTGAAAATCTGGATTGACGCCGACGCCGCGCCCCGGGACGTGAAGGAGCTGGTATTTCGTGCCGCCAAGCGGCTCTCACTGGCAACCATCCTGGTGGCAAACCAGCGGCTGGAGCCACCGCCGGGAAATCCGCTCGTCACCGCGGTGCGCGTGGATGGTGGACCTGACGTCGCCGACCAGTACATCGCCGAGCACGCCGAGACCGGCGACCTGGTCGTGACCCAGGACATACCGCTCGCCGCGCTCCTAGTGCCCAGGAACGTGGTGGTTCTGGACCCTCGGGGGGAGGAACACACCGCGGAGACGATAGGGGAGCGGCTTTCCATCCGTGACTTCATGGATCGCGCGCGATTGGCGGGAGCGGTGACCGGGGGGCCGCCGCCCTACGACGCCAGGGCGAAACAGGCGTTTGCCGCCGCACTGGATAGAGCGGTGACGCGCCTGCTCCGGCGCAGTTGAGCGGACTGCATCGCCTGATACCGCAGGGAGTTGTCTCGACGCACTGATGCAACGACCTCAATGAGGTTAAGTTTCGGTTGCTTCCGCTTCATCTTGATGTGGCAGCTCCCTCTCTGGTAGGACTTCATGCCCAAAAAGAAACCGGCTCAGCCAGGCTCGACGCCGTCTACCGCAACCCATCCTTTGGCCCAGCGTGTCCAGGCGCGCGTGGCCGAGGTTGGCCTTGCCCTCGACCAGAGGGCCCGTGCCTCACGCCCGCGTTCCAAGCGTGCCAAGCCCTCGAAGGCGGAGGCTAGGCCGCCCAAGACGGCACTCCTGGCCGGGTCAGCGACCCAGCCACCGGCCCCCACGCGCGAGGCCAGCTCACTCCGCCGTGTCTTCAACGAACTGGCCATCACCCACCGGCAGTTTCGCCTGCGAAGCGGACAGCATGCCTCGCCCGGGCTCCGGGATGCCGCGCGAGTCTTCAAGGAGGCGCCGAGTTTCCCCTCGCTGGTTCTGGTCGCGGCCTTTCTCGAGGAAGACGGCCTGCTCGAGTGGTAACCGGCTAGCAGACAGTCGATCACCACCCCGGTCTCTTTAGCGTCCGGCCGCATGCCGGCCGGACTGCCTCACTCGGAGCATTCTTGCCAAAGCGCAACTACGGGTTCGAAAAGCGACAAAAGGAACTCGCCAAGCAACGCCAGAAGGAAGAAAAGAAACAACGAAAGCTGGAGCGCTCGAAGGAGCCCGCCGC
>DATBSM010000156.1:0-3642 GCA_036559785.1 Gemmatimonadales bacterium | reverse complement strand
CCAGGGCTGGTCGATCCCCGTCGCGATGTTGATCCCCGCGCATCCCGCGGAGACTGCTGCCCAGCTGGCGAACTGGCCACGGACCTTCTGAATGATTTTCGGCTCACCGGTGTCCGGAACGATCTCCTTGGATCGGTCCCGCCGGCCGTGTCGATCTCGGCGGGGCAGCGGGGCAGGTGGGCGGCTTGTAGAGGGTGCTACTGTCCCACGCGTCCTCACCCCTGACTCTCGGGTGGCTACTGCTGGCGAGCGCTTCCGATCGAATGGAGGAACCGTCGATCCGGGCCGGGGCGATTGCCGCTCTGCCCCGCTGCCCCGCTGCCCCGCTGTCGCGCTTCGCTGCCCCGCCGACGTCCGGCTCTCGAGTGCCCGACGAAGCGCGTCAGCCGTGGCCCAGCGGCTCTCCGGGTCCTTCTCCAGACAGCGACCGACCGCCTGGGCCAGATCCTCAGGGGTATCGGGCCGCTTGATGCGCAGATCGGGAGCCGGCTCGGTGATCTGCTTCATCAGGATCCCGGCCACCGAGGGAGCGTTGAAGGGGAGAGCGCCCGTGAGCATCTGGTAGGTCACGACCCCGAGGCTGTACAGGTCCGAACGGCCGTCGATGTCGCGCTCGCCCGCCGCCTGCTCCGGACTCATGAAGGCCGGCGTTCCGATCGCTACGCCGATGCCGGTGAGTGTGGCACCCGAGGTGGCGGAGAGCGCCTTGGCAATCCCGAAGTCGGTGACCATCACCCGGCCCCGGGTACCCTCCAGGAGAATGTTGTCGGGCTTGATGTCGCGGTGGATGACGGACATCGCGTGGGCGGCGCTGAGCGCGTCGGCTGTCTCCATCATGATGCGGCGCACTTCCTCGACCGGAAGGCTGCCCCGGCGCCGGATCCGTGCCGCCACCGACTCGCCGTCCACGTAGCCCATGACGAAGTACACCAGACCCTGACCCTCGCCGACGCTGTGAATCGGGACGATATGGGGATGGGAGAGCCGGGCGGCGGTCTGCGCTTCCCGGGTGAAGCGCTCGCGTATGTCCTGCTGGAAGGCGAGCTCCGGAGGGAGCACCTTGATGGCTACCCGGCGCTGGAGACGCTCGTCCCGGGCGCGGTACACCACGCCCATGCCGCCCCGCCCGATCTCGCCTTCGATCGTGTACGCGTCTCCCAGGGCCTCGGCGAGACGGGCAGGGAGCGGCTTGAGGCCTGAATCCGTCATCCGCTCCGGTGCCCCGGGTCCATTTGATTCGATGTATCCCGCATGGCACCAATCTGCACTGGCTAAGCTAGAGGCAGCAAGCGGGAAGCAGGCCGGGCCATATTGGCAGAGCCGGGTTGCGGAGCGCCTGACAAGAATGCTCGGAGCTCCCGGAACGGTCGCGGACGGGAACCATTAGGCGCCTCAATTGGTTCGATTAGACTACCCAACTCGATATTTGTTGCATGATAGGCACTTGGCCGTGGCATGGTCGGTGCAAATAGCTCCCAGGATTCTCTGTGGGACTGTCATTTCGCCCCGAGGTGGGGCTTTGTAAGGAGTACCTTGAATGGCTGAACGACTGACCTTGCCTGTCCTTCCTCTGAGGGAGGTTGTCCTGTTCCCCGGCGTGACCGCGCCGATCGGCGCTGGCCGGCCCGCGACGCTGCGGGCCATCGAAGCGGCATTGGCGGGTCCCGATCGCCTGGTCTTTGCAGTCTCGCAGCGACAGAATGTTGAGAGCGTGAGCTCGGACGTGCTCTACACCATCGGGACCATCGCTCGCATTGGACAGCTTCAGCGCGGGCTTTCCGGCATGCAGCTGCTGCTCCACGGTGAGCGGCGCGGCATCGCCATCCACTATACCGATAAAGAGGGGTATCTCCAGGCGGTTGTGCGCGAGGCCGAAGAGATGCTTCCACTCAATCTTGACGACCCGGCGTTCGTCGCCCTTCACCGGGAGGCGCGGGCGCGGGCAGCCGAGCTGGGCCAGAAGTCCGGGTTGCCGGACGAGGTCGTCCAGCAGGTGCTCGCAGGGGTGAACGAGGCCGGCAAATTTGCCGACCTGGTGGCCGGGTACATCGACATCGCGCCGGCTCACCGACAGGTGCTGCTCGAGACCCTTGGAGTCGAGGAGCGTCTCCGGAAGGTGCTGGTCCACGTGCAACGTCAGATCGGCGTGGTCGATGCGCAGGAGGACATCAAGTCGCAGGTCCAGGAGGAGCTGGGCGAGCGGCAGCGCGAGATGTTCCTTCGCGAGCAGATGAAAACGATCCAGCGTGAGCTCGGTGAAGGGGACGAGCGGGATGACCTCCAGGAGCTGAAGGAGACGCTGGCCGCGCTCGACTTGCCGCCCGAGGCCCGGAAAGAGGTAGACCGGGAATTCGGCCGTCTCACCCGGATCGGCCGCGAGTCGATGGAATCGCAGGTGATTCGCACCTTCCTGGAGAACGTCGCCGAGCTCCCCTGGAACGAGCGCAGCAGGGAGCATCTGGAGCTGCCTCAGGCGCAGACCATCCTCGATGAGGATCACTATGCGCTGGGTGACGTCAAGGACCGGGTGCTGGAATTTCTGGCCGTGCGTCAGCTCCGGCTGCAACAGGAAGAAGCCGAACGGCGGAATGAGCCAGCCGCGGAAGGAGGCAACGGGATAACCGATGCCACCCCGCGCCGGGGCAATGAGGACCACAAGGCCGAAGAGGTGGCTGCCGGCGAGTCCACCGATGCTCCGCAGGCCACCGCGACCGTTCCCACGCCCAACGCTCCGGTAAAGGGCAACGAGGACGATCGTATCGCGAAGGGACCGATTCTGCTCTTCGTCGGCCCCCCGGGCGTCGGTAAGACCTCGGTAGCCAAGTCGATCGCCCGGGCGATGGGACGCAAGTACGTCCGCATTTCGCTCGGCGGGGCGCGGGACGAGGCCGACATTCGTGGTCACCGCCGCACCTACGTCGGGGCCATGCCTGGCCGCATCATCCAGGGTATGAAGCAGGCGGGGACCAGGAACCCGGTCTTCCTGCTGGATGAGGTGGACAAACTGGGTGTCTCCTTTCAGGGCGACCCCGCCAGCGCGCTGCTGGAGGTGCTTGATCCGGCGCAGAACGACAGCTTCGTCGATCATTACCTCGGCATGCCGTTTGACCTGAGCGAGGTGTTGTTCATCGCCACGGCCAACTTTATCCAGAACATTCCGGGCCCCTTGCTGGACCGGATGGAAGTGGTCGAGTTCGCCGGATACACCGAGCGGGAGAAGCAGGAGATCGCCCGGAAATATCTCATTCCCCGCCAGTTCATGGAGAACGGGGTCAGCACCGAGCAGCTGACGATCACCGACGAAGCGCTGTCGGAGGTCATCACCAGCTACACACGCGAGTCGGGCGTCCGCCAGTTGGAGCGGGAGATCGGCCGGTTGGCCCGGAAGGTGGCGCGTAAAATCGCCGCCAGGGAAGTCGAGAGCATCTCGATCGACCGCGAGATGGTGGATGATCTTCTGGGAAGGCCCAAAGTGCATCCCGAGAAGATGGCCCGGGAGGATGAGGCCGGCGTCGCCACCGGCATGTACTACACACCGACCGGCGGGGACATCATGTTCGTCGAGGCTTCCACCATGCGCGGCAAGGGCGAGCTGGTCCTGACCGGGCAGCTGGGTGACGTCATGAAGGAATCCGCCCGTGC
>DATBSM010000155.1:0-3056 GCA_036559785.1 Gemmatimonadales bacterium | reverse complement strand
GATGTCTCGCCGCATACGCTCAAGGCGTACGCCCGCGATCTCGCGGATTTCTCCGAGTTCTGCGACCGGCACTATGGCGACTGGACCTGGGCGACCGTGGACCGGCTCGGCATCCGGGGATTCCTGGGTGAGCTGAACCGGCGTGGGCTGGCCACGAGAAGCGCGGCGCGGGCGCTGTCCGCGGTCCGGAGCTTCTATCGCTATCTCCAGGAACATCACGGGCTGGCCAACAACGTCGCCCGCGCAGCCAAGGTCCCCAAGCTGGAGAAGCGGCTTCCGACCTACATGGATCAGGCCCAGACCGGACGCCTGTTCGAGTGGGCCGAGTCCCGGGCGGGGGGCGATGAATTCGGGCCGACCCGTGACCTCGCCATCCTGGAGCTCTTCTACTCGACCGGAATCCGGCTCTCGGAGCTCTGCGGGGTCAACCTGGAGGACCTCGATCTACTGTCGGACCAGGTGAAGGTGCGGGGGAAGGGCCGTAAGGAGCGCATTGTCCCGGTGGGCTCGCGGGCGGTGCTCGCGTTGCGACGCTATCTTAACACCCGGGAGCTGGTGATCGCCCGCCCGCGCACCGACCGGCGGGCCGTGTTCGTGAGCCGGACTGGAAAGCGGCTTGCGCCCCGGGGGGTTCAGCGGATCATACACGCCCTGCTGGCCGGAATCGGTGGTGACGGCCTCCGGGTGCACTCACTGCGACACACCTTTGCCACGCACATGCTGGATGCCGGCGCCGACCTTCGTGCCGTGCAGGAGCTGCTGGGGCACGCCTCGCTCAGCACCACCCAGATCTACACCCACACCAGCGTCGAGCGGCTGAAAAAGGTCTACAATCAGGCGCACCCTAGGGCGTAATAAGTAAGAAGGGGCCATGTCGCAATTTCACGGCACTACAATTCTCGGCGTCCGCAAAGGCGGCCGAGTCGCGCTCGGCGGCGATGGCCAGGTCAGCATCGGCGAGACCGTCGTCAAGTCGCACTCCAACAAGGTGCGCACCATGAAGGGCGGGAAGGTGCTGGCCGGCTTTGCCGGCTCGGTGGCCGATGCGCTGACCTTGTATGAAAAGTTCGAGGAGAAGCTGGATCGCTATCCGGGCAACCTGCCGCGCGCAGCGGTCGAGCTGGCCAAGGACTGGCGTAGCGACCGGATTTTGCGCCGGCTGGAAGCCCTGCTGGTCGTGGCCGACCTGGAGCACAGTTTCCTGTTGAGTGGGTCGGGCGAGCTGATCGAGCCCGACGACGGTATCATCGCCATCGGGTCAGGCGGCAACTTCGCCCTGGCTGCCGCCCGCGCGCTGCTTCCCGAGCCGGACCGGTCGGCCCGTGAGATTACCCAGCGCTCGCTGGAGATCGCGGCCGACATCTGCGTGTTCACCAACCGGAACATCACGATTCTTGAACTGCCCGGAGAAAAAAGCGTGAGCGGGAAAGAAAAAACGTGAACGGGGAAACAAGAACATGAGGGGGAGAACAAACCTCCCCGCTCACGTTGTTTCTTCCCCCCTCACGATGTCTCTTCCCCGCTGACGCTGTCTCTTCCCCGCTTACGCCTTACCTTTAAGCATGACCGACGCCGCCCCCAAACTTCCCGTCGAAACCGCCGCTGGCCCCGAGCCCGTGGCGCCCATGCCGTGGCTGGAGGAGATGCCACCGCGGCTGATCGTCGCCGAGCTCGACCGCTACATCGTGGGCCAGGAGGCCGCCAAGAAGGCGGTTGCCATAGCCGTGCGGAACCGGTGGCGGCGGGCGCAGGCGCCGGATGACATCCGGGACGAGATCACCCCCTACAACATCATCATGATCGGCCCGACCGGCGTGGGAAAGACGGAGGTGGCCCGCCGGCTTGCCCGGCTCTCCGGTGCCCCGTTCATCAAGGTCGAGGCCTCCAAGTTCACCGAGGTGGGCTACGTCGGCCGCGACGCCGAATCCATGGTGCGGGACCTGGTCGACTCGGCGATCAATCTGGTGCGCACCGAACGGGAGGATGAGGTCTACCCTCAGGCGGAACAGCGGGCCGACGAGCGGCTTCTCGACTTGCTACTCCCGGCCGGCCCGACTCCGATGGATAAGGCGGAGAAGACCGATAAGACGGAAGTTGCTTCGATGTTCGTCGTCTCGCCCACCGGGCAGACGAAGTCGGAGCATGTGCCCACCGCGGAGGAGGAGCGGCGCCACCGCTCTCGCGAAAAGCTGCGCGAGATGCTCGCCGACGGCCGGCTCGACGATCGGGAGGTCGAGGTCGAAGTTGCCCAGCAGGGCTACCCGATGATGGAGCTGATCCAGCCGCCCCAGGGTATCGAGGGACCGGACATCAACTTCACCGAGATGCTCCAGGACATGCTGCCCAAGCGGAAGAAGCGCCGTACCGTCAAGGTCCCGGAGGCGCGGCGGGTCCTGGTGGACGAGGAGCTCAAGAAGCTGGTGGACATGGACGATGTGGTGAATGAGTCGCTCGACCGGGTCGAGAACCACGGTATCATCTTCATCGATGAGATCGACAAGATCGCGGGGGAGCGGGGTCAGGCCGGTGGACCCGATGTCTCCCGCGAGGGCGTCCAGCGCGATCTGCTGCCCATCGTCGAAGGCTCGACCGTCCAGACCCGCTACGGCTATGTCCGAAGCGACCACATCCTCTTCATCGCCGCCGGCGCGTTTCATGTCTCCAAGCCCTCGGATCTGATCCCCGAGCTGCAGGGCCGCTTTCCGATCCGGGTCGAGCTCCAGTCACTGACCGAGCAGGACTTCGTGCGGATCATGACCGAGCCGGAAAACGCGCTGACCAAGCAGTATCAGGCCCTGGTGGCGGCGGAGGGGGCCGAACTGGAGTTCACCGCCGCCGGGATCGCCGAGGTGGCGCGGGTGGCCTTCATGGCCAACGACCGGATGGAGAACATCGGCGCCCGGCGGCTTCACACCGTGATGGCGGCGCTGATGGAGGATGTGCTGTTCGAGCTGCCCGACTATCCGGAGAAGCGGATCGTGTTCGATGCGGATGATGTCCGGGAGCGGCTGGTCAAGATCATCAGCGACGACGATCTCAGGCGATATATCCTCTAG
>DATBSM010000154.1:0-6736 GCA_036559785.1 Gemmatimonadales bacterium | reverse complement strand
TGGATGACGCATACCAGCGCCTGGACGTGCGCCGCGACCTCAACATCGCTGTCGTCAGCGCCGAGACCACCCGAGCCGTGCGGTGGCCCCTCCCCGCAGGGCCTTGGCGAGAAGGTCTCGGCGCCCTGGAACGTGCCGACGCGGTAATTGTCACCCGGAAGCGAGCTACACCGGAAGCCGCGCTGGCGCTGGTGGCTGAGCTCCAGGGACGGGTGCAGGGGCCAACCGCGATTGTTCACCTCGGCATGCGTTACCTCGAAGGCATGGTGAGTGGGACCCGCCAGCCGGCGTCGGCATTGGCCGGCAAGAGAGTCGTGGCGGCGTCGGGCATCGCCGACCCGGATGCATTCGTGGCCCAGACCAAGGCAACCGGTGCGGCGGTCCAGGTCGCCACCTGGAAGGATCATCACGACTACCGGGACGAGGATGTCGCCTGGCTGGCGCACGCCGCCCGGCGGGCCGACCACGTCGTGATCACCCAGAAGGATGCGGTCAAGCTCCGGAACCGTTGGCCCAACTCGGTGCCGGAACCGTTGGTGGCAATGCTCGACCTGGAGTGGGAGGAAGGTGGCGAGCGGATCGTTGCCGCGCTGGACGCCGTCGTGACGCCGGTAGATGGACTGTAAACCCAACTTCTCGGAGCGTACCGGAACTCTATGACCACCGCCTCTCGTCCCAATCAAGACCTCATTCGTCCCGACAAGGACAAGTTCCTCAGCGAGGAAAACCCATTCGAGGCGATGATGTCGCGCTTCGATTACGCGGCGACGCGGCTGAGTCTCGATCCCGGGCTCTACAAGGTTCTGCGAAGCCCGGAGAAACAGATCATCGTCTCGGTGCCGATCCACCGGGACAATGGCGAGACCGAGGTCTATGTAGGCTACCGGGTGCTCTACAATACCTCCCGGGGGCCAGCCAAGGGCGGCATCCGGTTCGACTTGAACGTCACCCTCGACGAGGTAAAGGCGCTGGCGGCCTGGATGACCTGGAAGTGCGCCGTGGTCAACATCCCGTTCGGCGGCTCCAAGGGTGGCGTGGTCTGCGATCCCAGCACGATGTCCAACGCCGAGCTGGAGCGCGTGACCCGGCGATATACCTCGGCCATCATCGACACGCTGGGCCCTGACTCCGACGTACCCGCCCCCGACATGAACACCAACGAGCGCATGATGGCCTGGATCATGGATACCTACTCCATGCATAAGCGCCATACGGTGACCGCGGTGGTCACCGGCAAGCCGGTGGAAATGGGCGGGTCCCTGGGACGGCGGGAGGCGACCGGTCGTGGCTGCATGCTGGTGACCCGCCAGGCGCTCAACAAGCTGCGGATGCCGGTCGAAGGCAGCAGGGTGGCAGTGCAGGGGTTCGGCAACGTAGGATCGGTCTCGGCCCAGCTGATGGAGCAGCAGGGAATGAAGGTGATCGCCGTCAGCGACAAGTCCGGCGGCATCTTCAACGCCAAGGGTCTCAAGATCAAGGAAGTGATTCAGCATGTACGGCAGCACCGCTTCCTGAGCGGCTACACCGAGGCCGAGCAGATCACCAATGACCAACTCCTGACCCTCGACTGCGACGTGCTGGTTCCTGCCGCCATGGAGAACGTCATTACCAGCCACAACGCGGGCGACGTCAAGGCGCGCATCATCTGCGAGGGTGCCAACGGTCCGACGACCGCCGGCGCCGACAAGATCCTGGAGGAAAACGGGGTCTTCGTAATCCCTGACATTCTCGCGAATGCTGGTGGGGTGACGGTGAGCTACTTCGAATGGGTCCAGGATCGGGGCGGCTATTTCTGGGATGAGGAGACCGTGAATCAGCGGCTCGAGCGCATCATGGTGCAGTCCTTCGATGAGGTTGCCGGGATGGCCGGCCGCCATGGCATCAACATGCGCATCGGCGCCTACATGCAGGCGATCGAACGCGTGGCCGCGGTGCACCGGCTCAGAGGGATGTATGCCTGAAGGCGGGGCAGGGGGACAGCCGGGCCGCGGCGCGGTCCGTTGTGACGCGGGATGCTTACCCAGTCGGAGCTTCTGCCCCGCTGCCCCGCCGCCCCGCTGAAGAGTGGACATCAGTGTCGTCGCGGTCGGGAAGCTGCGGCCGTACTATCGGGAGGCCTTCGACGATTACGCGCGACGCCTCCAGCGCTATAGCACCTTCCGGGAGCACGAGGTGCGCGAGGCGAGTCGGGCGCCGACGGTGGCGGCCCAGCGGGCGGAAGAAGCGGCGCGGCTCCAGGCCCGCATCACCGACGGCTCCAATCTGGTGGCGCTGGCGCGCGTCGGCGCCGGGTGGACCAGCGCCGATTTGGCAAAGCAGCTGGAGCGCTGGCTACTGGCGGCACGGCCCCTGACATTTGTGATTGGGGGCTCGCACGGCCTTGACTCCGCACTGATTTCCAGGGCAGCGGCCAGCTGGAGCCTCGGCCCTCCCACACTCCCGCATGAACTGGCCCGGGTTGTGGTTGGTGAGCAGCTCTATCGGGCATTTACGATCTTGCGCGGCGAGCCTTACCATAAAGGGTCGTGAGCTATTTGCTATTAGCTATTGGCTATTCCTATCCCAGTACATTTCCCAGCGGGGCGTCTGCTAGCCAATGACCAATAGCGAATAGCCAATAGCCTCTATGGAATGGTTCGAAGAATGGTTCGGCGAGGAGTATCTCCGGCTCTACCCGCATCGGGACGACACCGACGCGGGGCAGGCTGTCGATCTCATCCTCCGAACCGTGCCCTTTCAGAAGGGGTGGCGTGTGTTGGACGTGGCCTGCGGGGCAGGGCGTCATGCGCGGGCCTTTCAAACCGCCGGTGCCCGGTGCACGGGGGTCGACCTCTCGATGACTCTGCTCCGCCTGGCGCGTCAGGTTACCACCGCTCCCCTGGTGCGTGCCGACATGCGCCAGCTGCCGATCCGCGCCGGCTCCATGGACCTCACCGTCAATCTCTTTACCAGCTTCGGATACTTCGAGCAGGACGCCGAGCATGCCGCGGCGCTCGGTGAGATGGTCGCCACGGTTCGCCCTGACGGCTGGTTCGTCATCGACTTCCTGAACCCGGCTGCGGTACGGCGCCAGCTGGTGCCGGAGGAGACGCTCGAGGTTGCGGGCTCAACGGTTCAGGTCTCCCGGTCGGTCTCACCCGACGGACGCTTTGTCTGCAAGACTATCCGCGGAGCCGAGGGGCGTCACTTCCGGGAACGGGTGCGGCTGTTCGAGCCGGAGCAGATGGCCGATATGCTGGCAGCGGCCGGGGTCACTGTACGATTCCGTTTCGGCGACTATGATGCGGCACCGCTCACCTCGAGCTCGCCCCGCACCATTCTCGTGGGACAGGTCGAATGACGCTCCGCATAGTCCCGACACCGCTGGCGCCAACCGTGGAGCCTCCCACCCCCCGTGAAGGCCACTTCGATCCGTCCCTGGCCGATGCGATCCTGGCGTCGCCCGCCCGGGAAGCGGCGCTGGGACGTCTCAGCGAGCCCGGCGCCTTCGTCGTTACCACCGGCCAGCAGCCTGGCCTTTTCACCGGGCCTCTCTACACGATTTACAAGGCGCTCTCCACCGCGGCCCTGGCCCGAGTGCTGGAGCGACAATGGCAGCGCCCGGTGGTCCCGGTCTTCTGGGTAGCCGGGGACGATCATGATTTCGCCGAGGCGAGTCAGGTAAGCTGGATCACGGCCGACGGAGCCCTGGTAAGGGCGCAGCTTCCCGCGAGGCCTCCGGAGGCGCCCCTCACTCCGATGTACCGGCAGCCGCTTGGTCCGGAGGTGGAGCGCCTTCTCGAGTCGCTGGCGGCGGACCTGCCGCCGTCAGAGTTCCGCGATAGTACTGTCGCCTGGCTACGACGGCACTACCAGCCCGCGGCCACCGTGGCCGGGAGCTTCGGCGGTGCGCTGGCCGAACTGCTGGCACCGATGGGTGTGACCGTTCTCGACAGCACCCATCCGGCGGTCAAGCGCGCTGCTGCTCGCCACCTGATTCGTGCACTCGGGCTGGCCCGAGAGCTCGATCGGGACCTGGGGCATCGGGCGGAGGAGTTGCGCCTGGCCGGCGCCGACCCCGGGGTCGCCGTCGGTGACGGAGCGACGCTGGTGATGCTGGAGGGGGCGCAGGGACGCGATCGTCTGGTCATCGATGATGGCGGGTTCATGACCCGCCGCGGCCGGGAGCGCTTTGATCTGGCTGCGCTCCAGAACATCGCCGCTACCGAGCCGCAACGGCTCTCGCCCAATGTGCTCCTGCGACCGGTGATCGAGAGCGCGCTGCTCCCGACCGTTGCCTACCTGGCAGGCCCTGGCGAGCTGGGCTATCTGGCCCTCACGCCGCCGGTCTATGAGCGCATGCGGATCCCGCGGCAACTGGCTCTGCCTCGCTGGTCCGGAGTCGTGGTCGAGCCTCGGGTAGAGCGGGTGCTTCAAAAATTCAATATCGAGCTCGACGACCTGCTGGCACCCGCCGGTGCCCTGGAGGCAAAGCTGATACGTTCACAGCTGCCGGCTGACGCGACCCAGGCTATCGAGCGGCTGCGAGCCGACCTCGAGACCGGCTACGAAGCGCTCGGCCGAAGCGCCACCGAAATCGACCCCACCCTGGCACGGCCGGTACAGGGGGCCAGGAACCAGGGGCTCAGCGGTGTGAACGACATCGAGCGGAAGCTGCTGCAGCATCTGAAGCGGCGTCAGGAGATCGAGCTGGGGCAGATCACCAAAGCTCGCCTCATGGTGCTGCCTGACAACCAGGCTCAAGAGCGGATTCTCACCGTGGCGCCGTTTCTGGCGCGCTATGGACCGGCTCTGCTGATCGAGCTTAACGAAGCAATCGAGGGATGGTATGCCTCCGCCCTTGAGGGCGCCTTGAATCCGTCATAGACTCGAACCATGTCGATCATCGCGCTCATCCTCCTCGTGGCACTGCTGATCCCCATCATGGGGATCGTGGTCGATTCTCCCATCGGCCGGGCCCTGGCGCGCCGACTCGAGGGTCCGCAGGCCACACCGGCCGCCCTGGATGATCTGGCAAAAAAGGTGGACCTCTTGGAAGCGGAAGTGGACGACCTGATGCGAAGCGTGCAGGGTCTGCAGGACGAGAATGCATTCCTCCAACGCCTGCTCGAGGATCAGTCGCCCCGCTCCACCCTGCCACCTCCCAGGACTCCCTGACGAAACAGCCGGGCCGGGCCTCGCGTCCCGCGACCATGGTGGCCGCGGGCATCCTGCTGAGCCGGATTCTTGGCCTGGTGCGGAACCGGGTCTTCGCCCACTATTTCGGTACCTCCGCCGCAGCCGATGCCTTCAATGCGGCATTCAAGCTTCCCAACTTCCTTCAGAATCTGTTCGGTGAGGGAGTGCTGTCTGCCTCCTTCATTCCGGTTTACGTCAGGCTTCAACAGCAGGATCGAGACGAGGCCCGGAGAGTAGCGGTCGCGGTCGGGGGCCTGCTGGCGCTCGTGACCTCGATCGTGGTCCTGCTCGGGGTCCTCCTGGCGCCGGTCCTGGTCACGATTTTCACTCCAGGCTTCGGGGGTGAGAAGCGCGAGGCGACCATCCGCCTGGCCCGGATTTTCTTTCCAGGAGCGGGCTTCCTGGTTCTCTCGGCCTGGTGCCTCGGCGTACTGAACAGTCACGGCCGCTTCTTTCTCTCCTATTCCGCGCCTGTGGTCTGGAACCTGGCCATTATCGGCGCACTGCTCGCCTTTGGCGATACCAGCGCTGGGTACCGGCTGGCGCAGGTCGCTGCGTGGGGATCGGTGCTGGGCAGCGCACTGCAGCTCGGTGTCCAGCTTCCCACCGTGCTCAAGCTGCTCGGCAAGGTGACTCCGTCACTCCGGGCGGGAGCGGACGCGGTTCGAACGGTGCTTCGAAACTCGGTTCCGGTTTTCGTGGGGCGGGGAGTAGTCCAGATCAGCTCGTACATCGATACCGTGATCGCGAGTTTCTTGCCGACGGGCGCGGTCGCGGCCATCTCTTACGCTCAAGTGCTCTACACCCTGCCGGTGAGCCTGTTCGGCATGTCGGTCTCCGCGGCGGAGCTACCGGCCATGTCCGGGGTCAGTGGCAACGAGAGCCAGCGCGCGGCGCAGCTGCGCAGCCGGCTCGATGCCGGGCTGCGCCGGATCGCATTCCTGGTAGTTCCATCGGCCGTGGCCTTCCTGACCCTGGGAGACGTCGTGGCCGGTGCACTGTACCAAACCGGTGCCTTCACGCGAGGGATGAGCGTCTACGTCTGGGCCATCCTCGCCGGCTCCGCCATCGGGCTGCTCGCCTCCACCTGGGGACGGCTCTACGCGTCCACCTATTATGCGCTGCAGGACACACGATCTCCGCTCCGGTTTGCCGTGATTCGAGTGGCCCTCACGATTGTGCTCGGATACCTGTTCGCCATCCCCTTGCCAATCCAGCTGGGCATCGATCCGCGCTGGGGAGCAGCAGGACTCACCGCGTCGGCCGGGATGGCTGGATGGGTAGAATTTCACCTGCTTCGACGGGGGCTGCTCAGCCGCATCGGATCGACCCGAGTGCCGCTCTCGTTCGTCGCCCGGCTCTGGGGAGGCGCCTTGGCAGCGGCTGCGACGGCCTGGGTGGTGAAGTTGGCACTGGAGGGCCATCACCCACTGGTCGTGGCGTTATTTTCCCTGGGTATGTACGGCGCCGCCTATTTCGCGATTACAGCCGCCCTGGGCGTGCCCCACGCCTGGAGGCTGTTGAGCAGATTGGACTGGCGCAAAAGGTCCTGAGCCCG
>DATBSM010000153.1:0-16495 GCA_036559785.1 Gemmatimonadales bacterium | reverse complement strand
GTCTAACACCATAAGCACCTTGGCGAACCCCCGGCCCGGGGGTATGTTGCGCAATCGCTCGCAACTACGCAGGGGTACTATGTCGGAGAAATCACTGAGCTCGGCTCCGCCCGGTTTGCCAGGGGGCCGGCCGCGGCGTGTTGTCTTGGTTGTGGACGATGAGCAGGGCCTCCGGGACTTGGTCTGTCGGACCCTCCGGGCGAAGGGTTACCAGACCCTGGAGGCCACGCACGGTGGTGAGGCCCTGGAAATGGTCGAGTCGGGGCCGGAGACGATCGACCTGGTCGTAACTGACGTGGTCATGCCCGGCATGGACGGGCGGGAGCTGGGGCGCAGGCTGGCACGAAGCCGGCCGACCCTACCTATCCTTTATATGTCGGCTTACGACGTAAACGATATCTTCCAGCGGGGCTCCCCCAGTACCTCAGCCCCCTTCCTCCAGAAGCCGTTCCCCAGCGACGGACTTATCCACAGCGTCGAGCTGCTGCTGCGGCAGGGTTCCAGCCTCTAGCCCGCTGGCGCGGCCAGGGGATTAGCCGCATTTTCGCTCCGTGCGCCCTTCGCACCGGAGACTACCCTGGCCACCGATCTCACCCAATTGCTCTCCCGCGCCGGCCATGCGGACGCCCAGGCGGCCGACGAGTTGTTCGCCACCCTCTACAGCGAATTACGCCGTCTCGCAGAGCATCGCTGGAAGGGGCGCGGAGTCTCACCCTCAGTACAACCACCCTGGTGCACGACGCCTGGCGGGCCGAGCCGACGCATGTCGGGAATTGGGAGAGTATTGCGATTTACTCTACAGGGGACACCTTATGAACGTAGTCCCCTTCGAAAATCACCCGCCAACAGGAAGGGCAGGCCCGCATGAGAGCCAAGGCCGTGATTGGCGTGCTGGCCGCATCCGCCACGCTGATCGGGCTTTTTGGGTGCGGCGAAGACAGTGCGACCGCTCCGGACACCGGAGCCGCCCCAGGAATGTCAAAGTCAGAGAAGAATGCCCTCGCCGCCGAAGTGCGTCAGTTGACGGCGGGCCGCGGCATCACCGCGCTGGGGCAGCCTCAGAAAGTCCGCCCCGCTCTCGTCCGGCTCGGACAGGCACTGGTCTTCGATAAGATCCTTAGCGGCAACCACGACATCTCCTGCATGACTTGTCACCTTCCGTCGCTCGCCACCGGTGACGCCCGCAGTTTATCCATCGGGCAAGGAGCCACTGGGCTCGGCGTGAGCCGAGTGCATCCGGACAACCTGTTCATTCCCCGGAACGCCCCCGCGGCATTCAACCTGTTTGCGCTTCAGCCTCTGTTCTGGGACGGCCGGGTGTCCGAGGATGAGTTCGGGATCCTGCACACGCCGGCCGGTCCCGCGCTGACCCCCGGCATGCGCGCCGTCTTCGAATTCGGCACCCTGTCAGCCTTGCCGCTTTTCCCAGTGGTGTCCCGGGAGGAGATGCGGGCTTTTGGGGGCAACGAGCTGGCGGCGATTGGCGACGAACATCCGGAGCAGGTCTGGCAGGCGCTGATGGTGCGGCTGGGTGGTATCCCGGAGTACCGCCGGATGTTCGAGCAGGCGTATAAGGGCCAGCGGTTCGATCAAATGACCTTCGCCCACGCCAGCAATGCAATCGCGGGCTTCCTCATTGCCGAGCTGGCATTCAACAATTCGCCCTGGGACGTCTTCCTGGCCGGCAACGACAAGGCCATGACCACCATTCAGCTGCAGGGAGCCAAGAACTTCATGAGCGCCCGTTGCTCGATCTGCCACAACGGGCCCGCGCTCACCGACAACAAGTTCCACAACGTGGCCGTGGCGCAGCTCGGTCCGGGAAAGGGCGTCGGCCTGGAGAACAGGGATGACTTCGGCAGGGCGCTCGTTACGGGCAATTCAGCCGATCTGTACGCCTTCCGCACGCCACCGCTTCGCAACGTCGAGCTCACGGCTCCCTATGGGCACGACGGAGCCATCATGGACCTGCGAGAGTTCATAGACCACTACAGCAAGTCACACGAGAAGCTTCAGACGTACGATCGGATGCAATTGGAGCCGTTGCTGCAGAACACCGTGCTCGGAAACGTGGCGGCTATTCTGAGTACGCGCGACATCCTGCTCAGTGGCGTCGAGTTCACCCCTCAGATCGTCGATGAGGTCACGGAGTTCATGAAGGCGCTCACCGACCCTGCCGCGCGGAACCTCCAGAACATCGTGCCGAAGCGGGTGCCGAGCGGACTACCGGTGGACGGCGGGAGAGGAAGCTAGAGACAGAGGAAGCTCACTCCAGCGTCACCGTGATGAAGCGCAGGCGTCCCTGCCGGCCCACCTGGAGCACCGCTCCTGAGTCGGCAGGGACCTGTGCGATGGCGGTGCGCAGATCGGAGATCGTTCGCACCGCGACCCCGTTGACGCCATGGATCACGTCGCCCGGTAGTGGCCCAGCTGTTCCCTGGGACGCAAGGGCCACCCCCGCCACCACCACACCGTGCGGCGCACGAAGACCGGGAATGACCGAGGCCAGCTCAGGAGTGACCTCCAGCGCGAGAATGCCGAGTCGCGGAATGAGGTTCTGCTCCGGGGTAACCATATCGCGGAAGCGATCCGCGTCCTCCTGGCGCTCGACGACCACCACCCGCAGCGGCACCCGCTGTAGCCCCCGCCCTACCTCGACGTGCACCGTATCGCCCACCGGGCGCTGATAGATGGTGACGTCGAACTGCCGCCCGTTCTCCATCGGCTTCCCCTCGACCGAGAGGATCACGTCGTTGATGCGCAGACCGGCCCTGGCCGCGGGGCTGTTGGGATAGACGTCACCCAGCACGACGCCCCACTCCCGTGACAGGCGGAGGCCGGATGCCAGTGCGGGGGTAATGGTCTGGGCGAACACCCCGATCTCCCCGCGCCGCACCCTTCGATTGGCCCGGATCTGCTGGTACACGAAGCGCACGATGTTTCCCGGAGCCGCGAACCCAATCCCCTCGCTGCCGCCGGACTGGCTGAAGATCATCGTATTGATCCCCACAACGACGCCTTCCGCGGTGACCAGCGGACCACCACTGTTGCCTGGATTGATCGGCGTGTCGGTCTGGATGTAAATCATCCGGTCTTCATCGCGCAGCTGGCGGCCGACCGCACTGACCACCCCCATCGTGACGCTGCTCGCGAGGCCGAACGGACTCCCGAAGGCGAGCACCACCTGCCCCGGCCTCAGTGAATCCGAGTTGCCGAGCCGGGCAAAGGGCAAGCCGGTGAGCTCGACCTTGAGCACGGCCAGGTCGGTCTCCCGGTCGATTCCGACCAGTGTGGCCTGGGCTTCCTGGGAGACGGGAGCGAGCGCGGAGCGTGCCGGCACGCCGGGTGCCGCGGGACGGGGAAGGATCACAGTGAACCGTCGCCCGCCCTCCACCACGTGGGCGTTGGTTACGATGAATCCATCGGCGCTCAGAATGACCCCTGAACCGGTGCTGCGCTGACTGCCCAGAAGGGCTCCGGTCTCGGTCGTGCTGGCAGGCACCGGACCATAGGCCGTCACCCGAACCTGGACCACGGTTGGACCGACCTTCGCCGCTACCCGCTCGAGTGAGTAGCTCAGGGTTCTGAGATCGGGCGCGCGGGGCGGCGCCTGGCCGGCCGCATGGCCGGGTCCCAGCGAGGCCAATCCGAACAAGCAGGCAGCCAGGCGATTCATCGTTGTTGCGCCGCTATGGTGAGAGATGGCATGGAAATAAGCGTGAAAATGGATTGCAGTCTACGGCGCTGGCGCCCGCGGTCCGTCGGGTGCATTTTAGCCCAGCTAACCAAGGCAGACTCCCTATGCCAGAGATCAAACCCCAGAACCGTGACTTCATTCGCCTCGGCGAGTCGCCGATCGAAGGCACCGGCGTGTTCGCGAAGCGGGCGATCGCGCGCGGCACGCGCATCATCGAATACATCGGTGAGCGCGTCCCGATCAATGCCCTCTATCATGTGATCGACGAGGGCAGGCCGTCTCACCTCTATGGCTTCGCGCTGAACGACACGACGGCAATCGATGGAGCCCGCAACGGTAACGACGCGCGCTTCTTCAATCACAGTTGCGAGCCCAACTGTGAGCCCTACAACTTCGGGGGTCACGTCTACATCTACGCGATGCGGGACATCCTGTCGGGCGAAGAGTTGACCTTCGACTACCGGTTAGGACCGATAGACAACGCACTGCCTCTGGGCGACAGCGAATCATACTATCGGTGTAGCTGCGGTGCGGCGGGCTGCCGTGGGACGCTACTGGCACCGCCACCGCTTCGATCTGACCAGATTCCGGGAGGCACCAGATGAAAAAGAAGACCGCGCTCACGACCGCCATGGTTGCGCTGCCCTTTGCCATGGCCCCGACGCTTCAGGCCCAGGAAAAACCAACGGAAGCGGTGACCACGCCTGTGGATCAAACAGCCAGACCTGCGAGGGCGACTCGGAGCTCGGACCTGTGCTGCCTCAAGTTCGCGGAACGCTATCATAAGGAGAGCTCGACCTACACCATAGTGGGCACCGACAAGGAGCACACCGTCTACCAGAATACCCGAAACGAGTACTTCTACCTCGAACCCGCGACAGGTGACATGATTTTCCTGGCTCCGGATGCATTTATCAAATGGCGCCCGGCAGCCGCTGAGACACGACCGGCGGGTCAGCAGAAGATGTGGAAGCAGACCGCAGTGAAAGGGGGCGAACAGGTGACCGTTCTCGGGTTCGATCGAGAGGGACATCTGGTTCAGCAGAATGCGCGGGGCGAGGCATTCTATCTGGACCCGAGCACCGGCGACATGATCTTCGTGCAGTAGCAGCGACAGGCGATCCGGGTTCTCCCGCGGCGGCACGGTGGGCGACCCTTCACATCCGGTAATGATCAGGAGGTAGTCCATGACACAGGCCGCGGCCTCATCCCCTGCTACTCAGAAACGGGTGCCATATCGGATGAAGGTGCATCACATCGAGTGCTGTAACTGCAGTCACGGCTGTAACTGCCAGTTCAGTGGGATGACCGACAACGGGCCCTGCGAGTTCATGTTCGGATTCGACGTCATCGAAGGGAAGTACGGCAGCGTTCCGCTGAAAGGGGTCCGATTTGTGGTGGGAGGCAAGTATCCCGGTCCGATCCACGAGGGCAACGGCGCCGTGGTGCTTTTTGTGGACGAAAAGGCCAGCCAGGCTCAGGTTGACGCCGTCACCACCATTATCACGGGACAGGCTGGCGGAATGCCCTGGGAGGCCTTGGCCGGCACCGTCGGCTCCTTCGAGGGACCACTCAAGAAACCCATCGAGATAACCGTGAACGGGACTCGTTCCGGCTTTCGGATCCCGGGTATCGTGGAGATGGCCCAGACACCGATCAAGGATGTGGTCTCGGGCAACGAGAAGGAGATTCACATCGTCTATCCCAAGGGCGGCTTCCTCTGGAACGATGGAAGCATCTGCACGACCTCGGAGATGCGCATCAAGCAGGGGAAGGTGGCGTTCGAGCACCCGGGCCACTACTCGGCCTATGCGGTGACAAACTGGACCAACGAGGCCTAGCTCGTTGAGCTCGGCCGAGGCCGCGGTTCGAAGAGACCGGCTCATCGTCGCCGCGGGGCTGCTCGCGCTCGCGGCGCTTGCCTGGCTGTCCATCGCTCATATGGCCGCCACGATGCGGACCCACGCCGGCATGTCGATGTCATCGGCCGGACCATGGGATGCCAGTGAAACCGCGGGGCTGGCGCTCATGTGGATCGTCATGATGATGGCCATGATGATCCCGTCGGTGACGCCAGTAATTTTGCTCTTTGCCGGTGTCTCCCGCAGGCGGCGAATGGAAGGCGTGGCGGCAGCGCCTGCCGCCGTCTTTACCCTCGGCTATCTCCTCGCCTGGACCGGCTACGCCGTCCTCGCGGCCATCACCCAGTCCGCCCTCCACTCCGCTGCCCTGCTCTCTCCCTCCATGTCGAGTGCGAGCCCCCTGCTCGGCGGCGCGATCCTGGTCGTGGCCGGCGTGTACCAGTGGCTGCCACTCAAGGGCGCGTGCCTCTCGCACTGCCGCTCGCCGCTCGGATTCTTCTCGACCGAGTGGCGCGAGGGAGTATCCGGCGCGCTCCGAATGGGATTCCGGCATGGCAGCTACTGCGTCGGCTGCTGCTGGGCGCTGATGGCGCTGCTCTTCGTGGCGGGCGTGATGAATCTGATCTGGGTAGCGGTGATCGCCGGGTTCGTTCTGGCCGAAAAGGTAGTGCCGAATGGAAGGCTTTTGGGGCGGATCGCCGGGGCGGTGCTCGCCGGATTCGGGCTGTGGGTACTTGTCGGCGGCCGCTGGGTGAACTGAGAAGCCTTACGCCGCATTCAATCTCCACCGAGGCGACGGGAATGCGTATCGATAAGCACGCCGGTGCAAGCCGGCCCGGAACTCGGGCCTCAGTTTTGTTTGATTAGACACACCCTCAGACTGCAGTGACCCGGGTTGACCCAGGAGCAGGAGCTGTGAAGTGAGCCAGAAACGCATGCGGCAGGGGGTTGTATCGGCAAGGATGGCGGTGCTGGTCATCGCGGGCCTGGTCAGCCTCACCGCCGGCTGCCGCAAGAAGGCGGCACCGGGCGCGCCACCGCCACCCGAGGTCAGCGTGCTCACCGTACAACCGCAGACCATCCCGGCACTGTTCGACTGGGTAGCCCAGGCCGCGGCGTCCAAGAGCGTTCAGGTGCGGTCCCAGGTCTCCGGGGTCATTGTCCAGCGCCCCTACGTGGAAGGCACCGATGTGCCAAAGGGGAAGGTTCTCTACCGGATAGATCCGCGCACCTACCAGGCCAACTACGAAAGCGCCAAGGCCCGGCTGGCGGAGACCGAGGCGCAGTTCGCCAACGCCGAGCGCACCCTGAACCGGCTCAAGCCGCTGCTGGAGGAGCGGGCAGTGGCCCAGCAGGACGTGGACAACGCGCAGGCCGCGTACGACCAGGGACGGGCGGCGGTGCTGGACTCCAAGGCCGCAGTGGACGCCGCCAAGAAGAACTACGACGACACCTTCGTCCGCTCCGAGATCCGGGGGCGGGCCGGCCGCGCCATCATGGAGGTCGGCGCGCTCACCTCGGGTCCGACCGAGCAGCTCACCACGGTCGATCAGGTAGATCCGATCTACGTGTACTTCAACCCCTCCGACCAGTTCGTCCTGCAGTGGCGGCGGGACGTCGCCTCCAAGCGCCTGGTGCTGCCCAAGGGTGTGCTCGACGTCCAGGCGACTCTGGCCGACGGAAGCGTTTTCCGCCAGACCGGGAAGCTGGACTTCGTGGCCTCGGGGCTCCAGGCCAACACCGGGGCGCTGCAGCTCCGGGCCGAGTTTCCCAATCCCCAGCACACGCTGCTGCCCGGCCAGTTCGTCCGGGTGCGGGTACTGGGGCTCAAGCGGAACGGGGCCATCCTGGTGCCGCAGCGGGCGGTGCAGCAAGGACTGAACGGCCCCTTCCTCTATACCCTGTCGGATAGCAACAAGGTCAGCGCGCGCCCGGTCCGCGCCACCGCGTGGCAGGGAACCCAGTGGATCATCGAAGACGGGCTCAAGCCGGGCGACAAGGTCATCGTGGACGGCACCCAGAAGATCAGGCCGGAAGCGGCGGTCCGGCCGGTGGCCTATGACCCCAAGAGCGACACCACCCTCGCGGTCCGGGGCGACTCCGCAATCATCATCGCCCCTCCGTCAGCCGCCCCGCCGATCCGGCCCACGCGCCAGCGCGGGGAGCGGCCATGAGCGCGACACCCGAGCAGCCCAAGATCAAATACCTCTTCATCAGTCGGCCGATCTTCGCCGGCGTGATCTCGATCATCATCGTGCTGCTGGGGGCGTTCGCGCTTACCACGCTGCCGATCAACCGGTATCCCCCGATCACTCCGCCCTCGGTCCAGGTCTCCGCGGTGTATCCGGGAGCCACCGCCGAGGACGTGGCCAACGCGGTCGCGGCGCCGATAGAGCAGCAGCTCTCCGGACTCGACGGTCTGCTGTACTTCAAGTCGTCCAACGCCAGCGACGGGACCATGAGCCTGCAGGTGTACTTCGACCTGGCGCGGGATCTCGACCTGGCTGCGGTGGACGTGCAGAACCAGGTCAATGTTGCCCAACCGCAGCTGCCCCAGGAAGTCGTGCGCCAGGGCATCACCATCACCAAGGCGCAGACCGATATTCTCGCGGTCATCGGGCTCAGCTCAGACGACCCGCGTTACGACGCGACCTATCTGAACAACTACGCCCGGATCTACATCATCGACGAGATCAAGCGGGTTCCCGGGGTGGGCGACGCCGCGGGGATCGGTAACCTCCAGTTCTCGATGCTGCTGAGCCTCGATCCGGACCGGATGGCCCAGCTGGGACTCACGGTGGCGGACGTACGGGCGGCAGTGCTGGAGCAGAACACCACCAACCCCGCGGGCCGGATCGGACGCGAGCCGGCGCCACCCGGCAACCAGCTCACCATTCCGGTGACGACCCTGGGCCGGCTGACGGACCCAGAACAATTCGGCGACATCATCGTACGAGCCGACTCCAATGGCTCGCTGGTCCGGGTCAAGGACATCGGCAAAGTGACGCTCGGGTCCCAGAGCTACGATCTGGTCGGCCGGGTGAACGGGGTGCCCACCGCTGCGATCCGGCTCTTCCTCAGGCCGGGCGCCAACGCGCTCAACGTGAAGCAGGCGGTGGTAGCTCGGATGAACGAGCTGTCCAAGAATTTCCCGGCTGGAGTGAAATGGTTCATCCCCTTCGACACCACCCCGTTCATCACGGCGTCGATCGCCGAGGTGGCCAAGACCCTGTTCGAGGCGATGGCTCTGGTGACGCTGGTGGTATTCATCTTCCTGCAGAACTGGCGCACCACCCTTATTCCGGTGCTGGCGGTACCGGTCGCCATCGTGGGGACGTTCTTCGGTCTCCAGGTCCTCGGCTTCCAGATCAACCTGCTCACCCTCTTTGCTCTGGTGCTCGCCATCGGCATCGTGGTGGACGACGCCATCGTGGTGATCGAGAACGTCGAGCGGATCATGGCGGAGGAAAAGGTGTCGCCCCAGGTAGCGGCCGACCGGGCCATGGGTCAGGTGGCCAGCGCGCTGATCGCGATCGTGCTGTCGCTCTGTGCCGTGTTCCTGCCGGTCGCATTCCTCGGCGGAATCACCGGAAAGATGTACACCCAGTTCGCCATCACCCTGGTGGTGGCGGTGGTGATCTCCGGAATTGTGGCACTGACACTGACGCCGGCGCTGTGCGCGGTGCTGCTGAAGCCCAACCAGGGCGAGTCGCGCAACCGGTTGTTCCGCTGGTTCAATCGGGGGTTTGGGCGAGTGACGGAAGGCTACGTGCGGTCGGTGGGTGGCGTCATTGCGAGGCCGCCGCGGTGGCTCGCCCTCTTTGCGGTGATGCTGGTGTTGATTGTCGTGCTGGTGCGCCGGGTACCGAGCGGGTTCATTCCGACCGAAGACAAAGGCTATTTCGGCGTGGTGTTGCAGCTGCCTGATGGGGCCTCGCTCCAGCGGACCATAGAAGTGAGCAGCCAGATCGAGCGGTACCTGCTGAAACAGCCGGCCGTAGCGTATGTCGCCAATTTCGCCGGGCTGAGCTTTATCCTCGGCACCAATCAGACCAACACGGCGTCGATGTTCGTGCTGCTGAAGCCATGGGACGAGCGTCGCAAGAAAGAGGAGCAGCTCGATGCGGTCCTGGCAGGGACCAACCGATTCCTCTTCGGGCTCAGAAACGCCGTGGCGTTCGGCTTCAATCTGCCGGAGATCCCTGGCCTGGGGACCACAGCGGGCCTGGAAGTGAATCTGCAGGACCGGGGCGTCAACGACATTCGCAAGTTCGCCGGGCTGGTGAATGACTATACCCAGCAGGCCAATGCCCAGCCCGAGCTGCAGGGAGTCCAGACCCTGATGCGGGTGAACGTGCCCCAGATCAATGTCAAGGTCGACCGGGAGAAGGTCAAATCGCTCGGCGTGTCGCTGTCGGATGTCTTCTCGACGCTGCAGACCATGCTGTCCACGCTCTACGTCAACGACTTCAATCTCTTCGGCCGGACCTATCGGGTGCAGCTCGAGGCCCAGTCACAGTTCCGGCTGAAGCCGGAAGACATCGGCAAGTTGTACGTCCGCGGACCGGATGGAGCCATGATCCCGATCTCGAGCCTGGTCCAGATCGAGTTCCGCGGGGGACCCAGTCTGGTGCAGCGGTTCAACGGCTTCACCTCAGCCCTGGTCACCGGCCAACCCAAGCCGGGTTTCAGCTCCGGCCAGATGCTCGCGGCAGTGCGGCGGGTGGCCGATTCCGCATTTACTCCTCGGGGTGTGGGCTATGCCTTCAGTGGCCAGTCGTACCAGGAAGGAGTCTCCAGTGGCCAGGGGGGCTGGGTCCTTGCGTTCGGGCTGATGATGGTGTTCCTGGTGCTGGCGGCGCAGTACGAGAGCTGGTCCATCCCCTTCGCCGTACTCCTCGGCATTCCCTTCGGCGCGTTCGGCGCGTTCCTCGGGGTGTGGCTGCGGGGGATGGCGAGCGACGTGTACTTCCAGATCGGACTCCTGGTGGTGGTGGGGCTCGCAGCCAAGAACGCCATCCTGATCGTGGAGTTTGCCACCCAGCTCCGGAGCCAGGGGCGTTCCCTCCGCGAGGCCGCCATCGAGGCGGCGCACGACCGGTTCCGGCCGATCGTGATGACTTCGTTCGCCTTCATCCTGGGTGTCGCGCCACTTCTCATCGCGAGCGGGGCCGGCGCCCAGAGCCGGCACTCCATCGGGACCGGCGTGTTCTTCGGCATGCTGGCCGCCACGACGGTCGGGGTCTTCTTCATCCCGCTGTTCTTCTATCTGGTCGGCCGACTGGGGGAGCGAGGCCTGCTCCGCCGACCCGCGATCGCGGCGGTGCCGGCCGGGGCCGGCGCCATGCCGCGCTCCGAAGGTGAGGGCTGACATGGCTCGATGGATTCTGGCGACCGGCTTCCTCTGCGCGATGGCCGGCTGTGCCGTGGGCCCCGGCTATCACCGTCCCGATCTCGCAATGCCGGCAGAATGGCGCCCCACCGATCCGGCGGTGGATTCGCTCCGGCCCTTCTACGACTCGCTGATGGCCAACCGGGACACCCTCCCGCTCAACCCCGACCGGCCCGAGGCGGTTATCGACTCCTCCGCTGGCTCGGATGTGCTCCTGTCGGACACCACCGACAGTCTGGCGTGGTTCGATCTGCTGCGTGACCCGGAGCTGCGGAAGCTGGTCGAGACCGCGCTACTGGAGAACCGCGACGTGCGGGTCGCCATTGCCACGATCGATGAATTCCGGGCCCAGTACGGCGTTGCCAAAGGCGACTTCTATCCCCAGCTCTCATTGAACGCCCTGGGGGGACGCATCAAGACCACCATCGGCAACGTCGGTGCGGTCAACACCGTCGCCTTCAACCAGCTCCAGGCCACCGCCAACCTGTCCTGGGAGCTCGATTTCTGGGGTCGGATCCGGCGCTCGACCGAGGCCGCACGGAACGACCTGTTGGCTCAGAGAGAGACTCAGCGCGCGGTGGTGCTGACCCTGGTCGGCGACGTCGCCAACACCTACCTCCTGCTCCGGCAGCTGGACCTCGCGCTGGAAATCTCCCAGCGCACGCTGGCCGCCAACCGGGAGACCTTCCGGCTCGCGCGGCGGCGGTTCGATCAGGGGCTCATCTCCGAGCTGGATGTCCGGCAGTTCGAGTCGGAGGTAGCCAGCCCGGCCGCGAGCGTGGCGCAGCTGGAGGGGCAGATCACCCAGACGGAAAACCAGCTCAGCCTCCTGGTGGGGAGCAATCCGCGGAGCATTCCCCGGGGGCGGCCGCTCACCGAGGTGCTCGGTGAACTGACCGTACCGACCGTCATACCATCGAGCTTGCTAGAGCGCCGGCCCGATGTGCGCCAGGCCGAAGCGTCGCTCCATGCGGCCACGGCACGGATCGGCGCAGCCAAGGCCGAGCGGTTTCCCACGCTCACGGTGACGGGAGACTACGGCACTCTCGGCTCCAATGCCGACGACCTGTTCAGCAAGAACAACGAGATCTATCAGATCCTGGGTGGCGTCTCGATGCCGATCTTCACCGGCGGACGGGTGGGCAAGCAGGTTGATGTGGCGCGAGCCCGGGCCGAGCAGTCGCGTTACACCTACGAACAGACGGTACTCACGGCGCTCCGGGAGGTGGAGGACGCGCTGGTCGGGGTTCGCGCTTCCCGCAACCAGGTCGCCGCCCAGCAGACCCAGGTAGACGCGCTCCGCCGTGCCCTGCGGCTGGCCGAGATGCGCTATCAGTCGGGTGCGTCCAGCTACCTCGATCTCCTCGATGCACAGCGGAGCCTCTTCGGCGCCGAGCTCTCCCTGACCCAGGTGCAGGGACAACAGGCCACGGCTGCGGTCACGCTCTACCGGACATTGGGGGGCGGGTGGCCTGTGACTCCCGATGCCTCGGGCCAGCCTCGGTGATGGTTCCGAACGCAGAAGGGGCTCAAGCAGGCGGCTAGCGGTCAAGGGCTTCGAGCGCAGCCACCCGGCGAGGAAGCTCGTGACGGATCAGAAGAAGTAGAACGCCACCATCAGCATCCCATATACCACGAGGAGGTAGGCGCCCTCCAACCAGTTTGACTCGGCGTCGAGTACGATGGAGGAGGCGATCCACACCGCCAGCACGACCGCCACAACCTCGAAGGTCGTGAAGGCGAGGTCCATCGGTTGGCCGATGACCAGGCCGAGAAAGACGAGCAGCGGCGCCACCAGCAGCGCAACCTGCACGCTGGACCCGAGGGCGATGTTCACCACAAGGTCCATCCGGTTCTTGTAGGCCATCTGCACGGCCGAGCTGTGCTCGGCGGCGTTCCCGATGATGGGTACCAGGATGATGCCCACAAAGAACTGCGACAATCCCAGCGCCTGCGTGGCCTCCTCAGTCGCGCCGACCAGCATCTCCGACATGACCGCGATGGTCGCCGCCGAGCCGAGGAGCACGAGGAGACTTCTGGAGGTCGACCAGGTGGCCGGCGACGGGTGCTCGCCGGGGGGCTGAACAAACAGCGTGCGGTGGGTCCCGATCGAGTACACCAGCGACAGGACGTACCCCATGATGAGGAAGACCGCCACGAACTCCGACATCTGCACCGTGGCGACGCGGGCGGGATCGGGGTGCGCGGTATGGAACAGCGCCGGCACGACCAGGCCGCCGGCGGCGATGACCAGCAACGGCACGTTCACCGTCACCAGGTGTCGGTTGAAGACCTGGGTCTGGTAGCGCAATCCCCCAACCAGCTGCGCAGCGCCAAGTACCAGCAGCAGATTGCCGAGTATCGATCCCGTGATGGAGGCCTTTACCAGGCCGATCAAGCCCGCGCGCAACGCAAAGGCCGCGATGATCAGCTCGGCCAGGTTGCCCAGCGTGGCGTTGAGCAGGCCGCCGATCGTCGGTCCAGTCCGGCCCGACAGCTCCTCGGTAGCCCGACCGAGCAGCGCCGACAGAGGCACGATAGCCAGCGCGCTCAGGCCGAAGAGGGCCAGCGCGGGCCAGCGAAGCCATTCCGCCACGACGGCAATCGGAGCAGCGGCGAGCAGCCAGTACAGCTTGGACATGACCTGCCTCCGAGCGAGCTAAGAGAGTATAGCGGGGCCTTTGATATTTCACACTGAAACTCCCGCGTTCGTCGGCGCGTAGGCTGGGCGTCTGCTGTTGGACCCGATGGAGTTGTTACTCACTCGTTCGCGCCGCGAGGGAGCACCCAATGACTCGTACGACGAACGCACGAATCGCCGGCTCCACATTCCTCGTTTATATCGCGGCCGGCATCACCAGCATGGTCCTGTTCACGCGGGCGACCAGGGGAGACGGGGTAGCCGAGCAACTCGCAACCATCGCCCAACATACGACAGACGTCCGTCTCACCATTCTGCTAACCCTGCTTATGAACCTCTCGGCCCTGGTGCTGGCCGTGACACTTTACGCGATCACGCGAGAGCAGGATCGTGATCTGGCTCTGCTGGGATTCACCTGTCGGGTCGCCGAAGGCATCGCCGGCATGGACGTGTCGGGAACGCTCGGCCTTCTCTGGCTCGCGACGGGAACCGACGCTACCGCGGTCGATGCGGGTGGCGCGTCCGCGCTCGGCGCATTCTTCCTGAAGATGCAGCACACAATGGGCGCCAGCGCGACCTTCTTTGCCGTGGGCAGCACGCTCTTCTCGTGGCTCCTCCTCCGCGGCCGGATGATCCCGCCCTCACTCGCCTGGCTCGGGGTGTTTGCGTCGGTCCTGCTGGTTGTGCTCTGCCCTCTGCAGCTCGCCGGACTGCTCGGCGGCCCGATCACCTCGTTCATGTGGCTCCCGATGTTGCTCTTCGAGGTGGCGCTGGCGCTGTGGCTGATCATCAAAGGGGCCGGGCCGGCATGGCAAACTCAGATTGATCAAGTCGGCCCCCCTCAGGGAGCGGGAACGTCGGCCATCCAAGGCGAGACTTAACATGGTGGCGGAAATCGTCTGAACGTTGGCGGAAAACTCCGCGGGCGTTCGTTCGCGTCCTCGGTAAGTCACCGCGCGACCTGCGCGTTTCTAAGGGAGAGCGGTCCTAGGGACAACGTGAAACTGCCAGATCACAGAACGAGGAACCCCGCTGGATTGTACGTCGCAGCGGGGTCGGTACATCGAAATATGGGCCTGGGTAGAGTTGAACTACCGACCTCACGGTTTAGTTAGCGATAGACCTTCGTCAGGGCGGTGTTGACGCTACCGCCTCTCACGTCGCGCTCCCGAACGATACCGATGCCGGGACAGTAGAACTTGTTCTCCAGCACGTCTGGCTCGAGCCGGGTGAACTCCTCGGTCTTGAGGCAGTGGTGAAACCTGCCGTACGGGACGGTGACGGTCGCGTGGGTGTCGACGACCCGCGCCTTGTCCTCGGCGACGCCGGGCGCGGATTCCTGCGGCGTGACCTGACCCAGTTTGGGATGAGCCCGCATGATGATGCCGGCCTTGGCCCCGTTCTTCCCTGCCTCGAACGACCCGGCAGTACTGACGACCTTACCGTTCTCGAACTCCTTGGTATCCTCGCCAAAATACCATACGTTCCCGTCTTCGTCCTGGGCATACCAATCGAAGGTCCTTTCTTTGAGAACGCCGGCAAGGAAGACCCGGTCCAGTACGACGACGACGGGAACGCCGAGGATGGTCTTGTGGTCTCGCGTCACGCGGGTGATGACCTTCTCCGGCTGGCCGTCTTCGGTGCCGCGATAGATGAGACTGGTGCCCAGCGGCAGCGGAAAGAGGGGGTTGTCCACAACTCGCACGAAATCGCCGGGATCGAACTCAGGAAGCCGTGAGGCGGTGGATGCGATGGCGGCCGCCGCCGGCTGACTGGTCTTGAGGCTGGGCGCTGGATCAGCGGCACCGAGAGCGGATGGTTGAACGGGATTGTGGGAGTCGCACCCTAGCGCGATCACGGAGGCCAGAGCGAGCATCATTGCGGAAATCGGTCGCGTACCCATGGTGGGGTCTCCTCGGGGGGCGGGGTCGCGGCCTCCCCAGCCCGGAGGTGGGTGGGAAGCGCGAGAGCCTGAAGCGTCCACCTAAAGGAGCCCGGCACCGATCCGCTTGTGACACGCGCCGCCCCTACGCCGTTCAGCCTCCTCCGAAAATTCGCGAAGGAGACCACGAATCGACACCACGGGCAAAATCACTGGAAAAAAGATCCCGCTCAGCAACGGAACGCCAAGCGGGACAGTCGATTCTGCTTCAGTGGGCCGGGGTAGAGTGGAACTAACTTACGTAGGTGGGGTCACACGTCACGCTGCGGGTCGGATGTCGCGGTCCGCTGGATCCGGCCGGTCTCGATGGGGCGCTGCCCGCCGCTCAAGGTCTTTCAGGATCAGCCGCTGAGCCAGAACGATTGCCTGCTCGACGCTCGCGGCAGCCGGCAGGCCGTGATACTCCCGTGGCATGGTGCCTCCAGCCCCCAAGTCCTCGTGTGTGCTCGGAGTAAGGTTCCCCGAAGCTCAAATGTTTCGGGGTTTCGGCATTCCCACCGCTTCTGTTCCCGCAAGTTCCGTCGAGCCGCAGTCTGACAACGCGGGACCATCCTGTCCCGCGAGAATTTCTGCCGAGCTGCAGTCTGGCAACGCGGGACGGCTGACGTATCTGCATCGAATGTGCCAGGGGGAAGGACGGGAAGGACGGGAAGGACGGGAAAGATGGGAAAGACGGGAAGGAGCCAATTAGGATTGCGCGATCGGCTGCAAGCACATTGTGATCGACGGGGACAAACTCGGAGACGGAGAGCGCCTCCTCACCAGAAACTGTCACGGCATTCGCCCGGCGGGGACGACAGTGTGAGCAACTGACACAATGTCCAGGAAGCAGGGAGCCATTTCGGGTTCGGCGGAGCGCACCTTCGGGCCGCCGGTCGACACATTTCCAGCGACACCCTTAACGTTGCGCCCGGCTGATCGTCATTCAGGACAGACAGTCTCGCATTTGCGACGGCGGCCG
>DATBSM010000152.1:0-2032 GCA_036559785.1 Gemmatimonadales bacterium | reverse complement strand
AGGACCTGATCTCGACGTAGGTCGCCTTTCGCAGCCGGTCGAGATAGCGGCGGATGGCGAGCTGCTGCCCCAGCTGCTCGCGGATGCGATCGCGGACATCCTCGTACTTGATGTCGCCCTCGGGCCGGCGGCCAGTCACCTGGAGCACCACGAACTGCTCGCGACCGTTGGCGGGGAGGGTAAACACCGGCACCACCGCACCGGAGTCTGCCGTACCGATCACCTTAGCATAGTTCTCCGGCAGCTTGGTGATCGGCACGGCGTCCGCCTCGCGCTCCGCCGATGGGTCGTGATAGAGTCGTTGGAGTGAATCGAAGGGGGCGCCGGACATCAGCGCCTTACGCACCGCCTCGGCCCTGGTTCGGGCGCTGTCCACGTGAGCCGAGTCGATATCGGGGATCAGCAGGATGTGTCGAGCTTGAACTTCGGCGGGCTGGACCCGCTCGACCTGGATGATGTGATATCCGAAGGGCGATTCGACCGGGTCGGATACGACGCCGGGTTTGAGTGCGAACGCCACCCGCTCGAACTCCGGGACCATGACCCCACGACGGAACCAATTCAGCGATCCGCCTTGTTCCTTCGACCCCGGGTCCTGGGAGAAGCGGCGCGCCGCGGTGGCAAAGTCCGCTCCCCGTCGGAGCTCGAGCACGATCGAGTCCGCCCGGGCCCTGGTACGAGTTTTTGCCTCAGGCGATGGCTTCGGGGAGATGACGATCTGCCGGAAGGAGAGCGTGGCCGGCCGGGTGCCGAGGCTGGCCCGCTGCTCGTCGAAGAACTGCCTCATCTCCTTCTCCGTGGGCGAGACCGCTTTCAGCTTGCCGTCGGCCCGCAACTTCTCGATCAGGCGGTTCTGGAATGCGGCCCGGCGCTGCTGATCGGTCAGCCAGCGTCGGTACTCTTCCGGCGTCTGAAACCCGGCCTTCTGCAGCTCGGCCCGGTAGTCCACCTCTGAGGTGAAGTTGCCGCGCACCTTCTTCACTTGTTCCTCGACCCCGGTGGCAATCTCCTCGTCGGTCACGGTAATGGCCGTGTCGCGCTGAGCCTGTTGCACCAGCAGCTCCTCATCGATGATCGAGCCCACCACCTGCTTCCGGATGGCCGCGAGGCCCTCGGGATCGGTCGGCAGCTTGGCGCCCTGAGACTCGCGGGAGAAAATCTCCTCCTCGACCTGCGAGGCGAGAACCGGGCGGTTGCCCACGATGGCCAGCACCCGGTCCACGGTGAAACTGGTATCGTGCGCCGGCGCGACCATCGCGTCGCTTGGCGGCGGGGTGCTGGAAGTGTCGGCGCGGATGGAATCGGGTGGAATCGAGTCCAGCGCGACAGAGGTCGAATCCTGGGCCGCGACGGCTGCCGGCACCGTCAGCAGCAACCCGACCGCGAGAGTCAGCCGAGCCCTGCGACGCTGCATCATCTATTCCCTGCCGCCGCGGTGTCAGACGGAGCGGGCTTCGGAGCCGGTGAGCGCTTCGGCGCGGGGGTGGTGCCCTGGGGCCGTGCACTGTCGGGCCTGACTCCCGGAATCGGGGCGGGACCGGGTGCCGGTTGCATCGGACCGGTCCCCTGGCGCGCCGAGTCTGCCTTGACCTTCTCGGCCTGGGCCAACTCTATGGCGCGATTGATCCCGGCATCGTGAACCTTATAGGTGGAACGATCCCGCAGCAGTGCTGCAAGCGCGGACGGCAGGGGACGGAGCCGGGTTTTGCCTCCAACCAGGCCGTCGAAGTACTGGTCCAGCTTGAGCGCCGCGACCTTGCTGCGTTCCCCGGCGGCCACGCTGGAGTCGCCCAGGGCCGAATCATCGAGACCCATGTCGGCACGCAGGGTGTCGATCTGGCTCCGATAGCGCGCCTGCAACCCCTGCCACTCCTCCGGCGTGATGTTGATTTTGGCGGAGTCGGCCTGCTCCAGCAGCAGCACGTTCTGAGTCAAGATCTTGGCGAACTGGGTGAGCATGGAGTCGTTGGCCTGCTTCAGCTGGGAGACGTACTGCGGCGGCAGGGCCTGCAGCCAGCGCATGAATTCCCCA
>DATBSM010000151.1:0-5696 GCA_036559785.1 Gemmatimonadales bacterium | reverse complement strand
AGGATCCCACCAGCCGCCGCTTTGTGGTCAACCTCATCATCGCCTTTCTCCCGGCAGCGATCGTCGGCCTTCTCTTCCACGGCTGGATCAAGGATCGGCTGTTCAATCCCACGGTGGTCGCTATAGCGCTCGTGGTCGGGGGAGTCCTCATCCTGCTTATCGAACGGTTGGCGCCCGCGCCGAGAGTAACGGACGTGAGCCAGGTGCCGCCCCGAACCGCACTCGGGATCGGACTGGCTCAGGTGCTGTCGCTGGTCCCCGGAGTGTCGCGGTCGGGCGCCACCATCATGGGAGGCTACAGTCTGGGCCTGTCACGGATCGCGGCCACCGAGTTCTCCTTTTTCCTTGCGATTCCAGTCATGTTCGCCGCCACGCTGTATGATCTCCTGAAGAGCTGGTCGGTGCTTACCCCGAACGACATTCCGCTGTTCGTCGTGGGTTTCGTCGTGTCGTTCGTGTCGGCGCTGGTGGTTGTCAAGGCATTCCTGTCCTATGTGTCGGGGCACAGCTTCAGCCTGTTCGCCTGGTACCGGATTGCGTTCGGGGCGGTGTTGCTGCTTACGAGGGTGTGACATGCGTATACGAAGCTTCGCTGCCGCGGAATATATCGGAGCGCTGGATAACCGTAGTCGGGTGTGTGGCGCGACCAAGTTCCGGGAGATGCGTGAGACGGTGGGTTGTCAGTGATGAAGTTGCATTATTTCGATCGGGTCAGCTCGACGATGGACGTCATCCATCAGCTCGCCGCGGATGGCGCAGTACAGGGAACCGCCGTGGTCGCCGGTGAACAGCTGGAGGGCCGGGGCTCCCGAGGACGGACATGGCACTCGCCAGTTGGAGGCCTGTGGTTGAGCGTGGTGTTCAAGCCGCCAACAGTCGAGGGCCTCGAGGTCATTAGTCTCCGGGTAGGACTAGCCGTAGCCGAGGCTATCCAGTCCCGTGTGCAGACGATAGTGCAGCTGAAATGGCCCAACGATGTCATGCTCGAAAGCCGCAAGCTCGGCGGGGTGCTGTGTGAGGCCCGCTGGCAGGGAGACGCGCTCGGATGGGTGGCGGTCGGCATCGGCATGAATGTGCGAAACCACATCCCGGCCGAGCTCGGCGGCGTCGCCGTGTCGCTCTCTGAGCTGACTCCCGGGATCACCGTCGAGGAGGTTGCCGACCCCGTCCTGGCCGCTCTCCGAGCACTCGACCTCGGTACCAGCCGGCTCTCGCCGTCCGAACTGGACCGGTTCGCCCGCCGGGATTGGCTCCGAGGCCGCACCATTCGTGAGCCGGCCGAGGGAAGGGTGACCGGTGTGGGCGAGGATGGCGCGCTGCTGGTGCGAACCGGGTCCGGATCAGATGTGTCGCTGCGCAGCGGCACCGTGGAATTGGCCGCCGTCTCCCATAGCCGGTAACTTCGCTCATGCTGCTGACCCTGGATATCGGGAACACGGAGATCACCGTCGGCCTCTTCCGGGGCCGCGATCTGGACGCCCACTGGCGGCTGACCACCAATCCGGACCGCACGCCGGACGAGTGGAGCAGCGCGATCGGAGGATTCCTGGTGCAAGCCGGCCACTCGCCCAACGAGGTCCGGGCCGTCTGCTTTGCATCGGTGGCGCCGGCGACGACCCAGAGCGTCGTCGAGGGTGTTGCGCTGTCCACCGGGTGCACCGGTGTGGCGGTGGATGCCCGGTCGCCACTGCCCGTTATCCTGGATGTGGACGAGCCGTTAACCGTGGGCGCCGACCGGATCGTGAACGTGCTTGCCGCCATCGAGCTGTTTGCGGCCGACAGCCTTGTTGTCGACTTCGGCACGGCGACGACCTTCGACTGCGTTACGGCCGACGCTCGTTTCATCGGCGGGGCGATCATGCCCGGCCTCCGCAGCTCTGCCGATCAGCTCACCCGGCGCGCCGCCAAACTGCCTGCCACTGAGCTCAAGGCTCCCACCCGGGTGATCGGCCGCCGAACGGAGGAGTGCATCCAGGCCGGGGTCCTGTTCGGTGCCGCGGATGCGGTGGACGGAATGGTTCGCCGGATCAACGCGGAATGGCCCGGCAGACAGAAGCCTCGCGTCGTCGCCACCGGTGGACTCGCCGGCGTCATCGCGCCGCTGACTGCGACCATCGAGTTGACCGATCCCGATCTTACCCTGCGCGGGCTACGCATCGCCGCGGGGCATCTCGGCCTCGAGTGGTGACATGGGCGCGCGGGGCAGGGTACCGCCTGCTCGGCTCCCGCTTCGACTATCTGCTTCATACCCGCCCGGCCGAGTGGCCGATCATGGCCGCGCACACCCTGGTTGGCTATGTCCTCGCGGTCGGTCTCGACGGCGTCCAGCGCGGGGAACGACTCGGGTCAGTCCTGCTGGGCCTCGGCCTCTGGGTCGTTTGTCTCAACGGCGGTACGCTGGCCTTCAACAGCGCGTTTGACCGCGACGAAGGCGACGTTGCCTATCTCCGGCGACCTCCGCCGCCGCCGGCTCACCTGGCGGGTTTCGGCTTCGGCCTCATGGCCCTGGGCTTGCTCGGCGCGTGGCTCCTCCCCCCGGAGTACCGAGCCGCGTATGCTATCTGCCTGGGACTCTCAGTGCTCTACTCGGCACCCCCGTTTCGCCTGAAGTCCGTGCCCGGAGCCGACTGGGTCATCAACATGTGGGGCTTTGGAACGCTGACGCCGTATGCCGGCTGGGCCGCCACCGGTGTTCCCCTGGATCAGCCGCACGGCCTGGTATTGCTGGCGTTCTGCCCCCTGTTTGCGGCCCTCTATCCGCTTACCCAGATCTACCAGGTGGAGGAGGACCGTCGGCGCGGCGATCGAACGCTTGCGCTGATGCTTGGCGTGCGGAGGAGCCTGTTGGTCTCCCTCGGCGCGGCCGCGGCTGCGTTTGCCTTGTTTGTTCTGGCCGGCATGCGCGCGGGATGGGGACCGCGCGACGGGGGTCGCTGGGCGGCACTGGCTTTATGCGCATTGGTGTGGGGAATGCTTCTCGTCTCCTGGCTCCGCCGATACGGCCGGATGAGCGAGCGGGACCACCAGCGCGGGATGTACCAGGCGCTCGGCGCCTGGGCGCTTACCGATCTAGCCGTCGTATTGGCCTGGGCTACTTAACCCCGGGGCCCTTGGCCCTCGAAGCCGCGTTTCGGTATACTTGGGAATTCACGTCCTCTCGGGAGATTGCATGACTTCGACGGCAGAACTGAAAGGCGAGTACGACCTTACCAGAGTCCCGATGATCGTGCAGGGTGCCGTCAAGCTGGGCCTGCTCGAGGGCATCCTGGTCTTGTTGTTCTCGCTGGCCTCGCGGTTTCTCGCTGGGGTACCGGAACTGGTCGTGGAGGGCATCATCCTGCTCGTCGGTCTCGCCGCCGTCAGCATGCTGCCGGGACTCTGGACCAGGCCGCGGACCATCGAGGGGATTGCGGGTGCGGCGGGAATCGGTCTGGCCGCGGCTGGAGTTTTCCTCCTGGTCGATGTCGCGTTGCTGCAGAACATCGGCACGTACAGTCACCGCTGGTACGACGTCGGGGGTGGGAGCAACTGGTGGTACCACCCGGTCTGGTGGATGGTGGGCACGTTCATTCCGTGGATGGGTGCCTGGATCCTCGCCAACCAGACCGTCAGAGACGGCCGGCCGGCACCGCTCGTGGGCTTCCTCACCGCCGTGGGCGCCGCGATCATCCTTGCGATAGCCGCCGTTCTGCTCGGGTTCCCGGGAGCACGGTGGACGTTGGCCACCTTCGGGGTCGCGTTCCTGCCGGGGCTCGCCCTGGCAACCGCTCTCTCGGCCATGAGGAAGCGTCACCCTTAAGCGATGCGCTGGGTCCGTCTTCTCTTTCGCATCTTCGGGTGGCTGCTCACGCCGTTTCTGGCGTGGGCAGCTTCTTTTTTCGGGGCGGTGGCTGGTGCGCTGCTGGCCCTGAAGCTGGAGGACCCGGTGCGGGGGCTGGCCGTCACCGCGGTGTGCGGAGGGATCGCCGGTTTCGCTTGTCTTATTGGCTGGCTGCGTTTCCTCCGGCGGTCGCCCGAGATCCGTGAGGTGCTGGCGGTGACGGCGGACGGCACGCCCGACACCACGGATATCGTTGCGGCCATCGACGAAGCTACGACGCTGGACGAAGCCCCGCCGGAGCCGTCGCATTCCGATCCGGCCGGTCGTACTTGACGCACAGCGGGGCCTGGCACCTCGCACTGGCCGCGCTCCTCTCCTGTGGTGGATCGAAGGCCGAAGCGCCGGTGGTCGCCGATAGTGCTGCGCGTGCTCTGCCCCTTGATTCGCTGGTCCTGACCGGCGCCGCAGGAATAGAGATCTGGTACAGGCTTGCCCGCACATCCACCGCTGTTGACGGCCAGGCCTGTGTAGAACGGGGGCTGGAGATTCGCCAGGGCGGCAGGCGGGTGCAGGTCCCTCTCTTGTATACCGGTTCCCCTCCGGTTCTCGTCAACGACTCGACTATGAAAGCCATACTCTGGACCCACTGTGCTCCCGGGCAATCGTACCTGGTGGATCTTCGAAGCGGGCACCCAGTTCGAGAGCGCTCCGGGGCTGCGCCTTGACCCGTCGGCAGGTCTGCCGTCGCCGAACTGCGGTGCTGCTCGCCCTGGTGCTGGTGCCGTGCGCCGGGCTCGCCAGTCAGCTGCAGGCCCAGGACGTCGAGGCCAGCATCGGGCGGCTCTTCGACTCGACCGAGTGGACGTCTTATCGGCTTGGAGTGACGCGCCGGCTCAAGGGCGTTTTCAGGGCACAGCTGCACGGTGATGTCCTTCGGCGGGCCGGCGGAGTGGGCACGCTCGCGGGGCTCGGGACCGATATCACCGCGTTTCGCTCCGGTGGCCAGGGTCCCTATCTGGTAGCCGGCCTGAGTGGCGGGCTCGGCTCGGAGAGCACCAATGATTTCTCCGATTTCTGGGGCTCGTGGTCGGCCGGCGCCGGATACGACCTGTTCCCGGTTTCGTTCATGTCCATTGGGGTCGAAGGGCGATGGCGGGGGGTGTCGCTCACTGGGGAGCAAGGGGTGGAGCTTGCTCTCGGCCTGGCTCTCCATCTCGGTCGTGGAGCCCCTCCTCCAGAACGGGGGCGGCCGCCGGCTCAGACGCCCGCAACATTGCTTGTGCCCGAGACCGTCACGAGCTTGCCGCCGCCCGCTGCTGGCCTCCAGCCGAAACCGGAGACGTTGGCCGACTCGATCATTGCCACTGCCACGGAAGTAATGGGGCGTCCCTACTCGTATGGAGGCACTGGGACTGATGGCGAGGGGTTCGATTGCTCAGGTCTGATTCAGTACGCCTATAGGAAGCATGGCGTCGCGTTACCGCGCCGCAGTACCGACCAGGCGCGCGAAGGCAGGAAGATCGACCGGGAGCTGAAGCGTCTGGCCCCCGCCGATATCCTGACCTTTTCCAACCGGGGCGGGGAGGTGACGCACGTGGGGCTCTACATCGGAGAGGGTCGCTTCATTCACAGCGCGACGCGTGGCGTCCAGGTGAGCACTTTGAGTGCGGAAGACCCTCATGGACGCTGGTGGTACAAGCGATGGGTGGGGGTCAGGCGTATCGTCCGGTAGTGCTATTCGTGCCTTTCGTGTCGGCGCGACCGCCTCTTTCGACACGCTCCGCAACTCCGGTCTGCCGCGGAAGCCTATCCCCACCAGAACACTCCCAGGATGACCCAGATAGCTGGCACCGCGATGGTTTCATGCCCAGCCCCG
>DATBSM010000150.1:0-3990 GCA_036559785.1 Gemmatimonadales bacterium | reverse complement strand
GTAGCGGCGCGCGTTCTGGATGGCGTCTTCGATCTCGCTGAGGTTCCGCTGCAGCGAGAGGAAGCTCTCCGCCGCCTTGAGATCGGGGTACGCCTCGGCGAGCGCGAAGATCTGCCGCACCGATGCGGCCAGCGCCCCTTCCGCCTCGCCGGCGGAGGCCGGCCCGGCGGCGCTCATGGCGCGGTTCCGGGCTTCGACCACGGCCTGAAGGGTCCCCTTCTCGTAGCCGGCGTGGCCTTTGACCGCGGCCACGAGCATGGGGATCAGATCGTGCCGTCGCTTGAGCTGGACGTCGATGTCGGCCCAGGCGTTCGTGGCCAGGAGCTTGAGCCGCGCCAGGCCGTTGTAGGTGAGAACGACGAAGATGGCGAGACTGAGGAAGACGAGCAGGATGATGGTCATGCGGCGGAAGGCGACCCCAGGCGCCGGTTCAGGAACCTCAGGCTGGTCCATACCCCGACCAGCACGGGTACCGCCAGGAGCAGCCCATCCAGGGGCCGGCTACGGAAGCCGAAGAAGAACACCAGTGCGAACAGCACGGCAGAGAAACCGAAGACAAACTTTCCAGTGCCGCCAGGCTCCCTCCGCTCCGGCCCAAACGTCATGGCATACCCCGTCAGCAGGAGAAATCCCGGCGGCAGCACGAACATCGCCCCGCCTATGATGGTCCAGAGCAGCCCCTCGAGGAAAACCATGGGAGGGGCGCGGAGAAAAGCCTGGTAGGAAGAGTATTGGATCCCAGGAGTCAGCATCAGCTTGACTGTCCCGATCAAGCTGGCGGTGACCGCTCCCACCGCTAATCCCAACAGCGCCGCCAGGAAGGCCAACAATATTCTCCGGCCCGTTCTCACTGGGGCATCGGCTCAGTAGGATCGTCCGCCGGGGGTCGCGCAATCAGTGCGCCCACGACGGCGATAATGCCGACGTAGGCTAGCCCTCCGCCGAGCACCCAAAGCACGAGGATGGCTACCAGGGTGGCGGGGGAACCCTGGGTCTCGGGGACTCGCCCTGGCAACCAGAGGGCCATGACGAGGCCGAGCACCAGGGAAAGGCACCCGCCAGCCAGCATGCGCTTCTTCATTTCCGGGGACCGGCTCGCCCGCGTGTGGACCCTGCGACCCATGGTCCAGGCCAAGAGACCGAAGGCAGCCAGAAGGAAAAGAGTGCGCATCGGGCGATGGCCGCTAGAGCCGGGAGGGATCCGGAACGAACCGCGCTTCGGCTCGGTCGGCGAATGGGACGCACATGGCCAGGCGACCGGGCGGCGCGGGACCGAGCATCACGTCTTCGCATAGTATCGGCCCCGCATAAATCGCACTGGCAAGGCGGTGCCCGTCTTCCTCCCAGAGTGCCCAGAAGAGACCGACTGGAAGAGGAATGGTGAGGAGCACCTGGTCGCTTTCCGCGGAGTAGATCTGTCGGGGCGCCGCTACCGTCAGCGTCATGGCTGGGAGCGGCTCCAGCGCCAGGCGCCTCCATGCTTCCGTCTCGGGGTCGTACCGGAAGACGGCTCGGATCGCGACGTGGCGAGGGGACGAGAGGTGGATGAGGTCGGAGGTCCTGGCCCGCAGACTGCCGGCACCGGTTCCGCCGGCGTGGTGGGCATAGACGACAGACTTCCACTGGGTGGTCATGCCTTGAGCACTCGCGTAAGCGGAGTCGGGTCGGTACGCCCGAAAGAGGCGCTCGAGTCTGGTTTGAAGGTCGCCGATGCGAACGTCGGTTATCGCCCCTGGTTGAGCCCCCCTGAGACCCGGGTAAGACATCGCCACACGGGCATCGGCGTTGAGCAGGTACGACAGGTTGATACGGGACAGGGCATCTCTCATTTGGTATGCCGAGGCCCTCTCAGGAAATGATCGCAGGCTCACGATCACATCGAAGTCGGGCGGGGCCGGGCGAGTCACTCGCCACCAGCCTCCGCTATCATGCACCAGCTCGACACCCTGGGTTTCGAAGTAGTCCACCACTGCCCGGATACGGGGGTTCTTCGGATCGAGCCCGGCGTTGAGGGCCGCGTCCTCCAGCGGTGGCTCCCGCCTGGGGCCCTCACAGCCGAGTGATCCAGCGGTAAGCAGAAAGCCGAGCAGGAGGGTCAGCGCCAGCATAACATCCGCCGCGGTGGGACGAGACAGCAGCCACGGATGAACACAGATATGAACGGATCGCTCCCCGAGCGTTTGTGCTCCCTTCGCCATTTCATTGCCCAAAACTTTGTTCAAAAGCACACCTCCTAGGTTTACTAGCTTGGAAGTAGACGGTGTGCAGTTGATGCCTACTGTTGGGCTTGCTCAATGGAGCAGAGCTCGACAGGTCCAGGAGCGATCCGTTCCATCTGTTTTCATCAGTGGCTACGCTTTTGCGGTTCCTAACAGGCTCCGCGAGGAATGCCAAGGATCGGGATGACGACCGAGTGCTGGACCTTCACATCCCGACCTATCATCTTAGTAGCACCCTGCCCTGTCAACGAGGATTACCCACTATCGGCGCGCTTACGAAACGCCCCCGGCGTTGGACCACCTCTGTCCGGGTGACCGCGGCGCTCGCGGCGGTTCTCGTCGCCCTCGCCTTGTATGCCAGCACCTTTGTCGTCTCATACAGCCAGCTGTTCCGGACCGACGACCCGCTCCTCGTCACCGACGTCGCCCGGCTGGCAACCGCGCGGGTCGCGGGCGTCTCCGACGCGCGGGAGGTGGAACAGCTCCAGGCAATCCTGAAGGACGCCAAGGCGCGCAAGCTAAAGGTCTCCATCGCCGGCAGCCGGCACAGCCAGGGGGGCCACACCTACACCGCGGGGGGTGTGGTGCTGAATATGCGCCGGTTCAACCGGATCCTCGCGATCGATCCGGTAGGCATGACCATCACGGTGGAGAGCGGCGCCACCTGGGACGAGGTGCAGCGCGCCATCGCGCCTCGGCGGCTTGCGGTCAAGGTGATGCAGTCCTCCAACATCTTCACCGTGGGCGGCACATTGAGCGCCAACGCGCATGGGCGCGACGTCGACGTGATGCAGGTGGTCGATGTGGTCGAGCGCTTCCGGCTGCTGCTGGCCGATGGTAAGGTCGTCGAGGTCAGCCGGACCGCGAACCCGGAGCTCTTCTCGCTGGTCATCGGCGGCTACGGCCTCTACGGCGTGATCCTCGACGTGACGCTCCGGGTTACCCGGGACGAGCTGTACGAGCAGCGCTCCGTCTCCATGGATTACACCGAGTTCCCCCGTCATTTCGCCCAGATCAAGGCCGATACCGGCGTCGTGCTGGTGCTGGCCCGCCCGTCGATCGATCCGGACCCCGCCCGCTTTCTCCGGGAGATGGTGGTGGTGACCTGGCGCCGTGCCGGCCCCGACCAGTCCGCCAGCTTCACGCTGACCGAGGAGGAGCACGTCCTGCGCGACAAGTTCTTCTTCGGGCTCTCGCGCAAGTTTGACTGGGCGAAGTCGCTCCGCTGGAAACTGCAGAAGCGAGTGGAGCTGGGTGCCGATGACGCCCGGATCGTCTCCCGCAATAACTCGATGCGGCCACCGCTGGCTCCGCTGGAGCTGCTGGATTACCGCTCTCCCCACGACACCGACATCATCCAGGAGTACTACGTCCCGGTCGAGAGCTTCGTCCCGTTCATGGACCGCTTCCGCCAGATCCTCCTCGACGGCGACCTGAACGTGCTGAGCTCGACCGTGCGCTACGTGGCACCGAATGCCACGCCGGTGCTGGCCTATGCGCCGAAGAAGGCCACCTTCGCGATCATCCAGATGAGCAATGTCCCGCTGACCGCCAAGGGCCAGGCACGCGCCGAGTCGGTGACCCGGCAGCTGGTGGATGCGGCGCTTGACTACGGGGGGACCTATTATCTGACCTACCAGCTCTACCCTACGGCGGAACAGCTGCATCGGGCCTACCCCAACGCGCGGCACGCCTTCGAGCGCAAGCGATTCTATGACCCGGACGAGATCTTCTCCAACCAGTTCTACCAGAAGTATGGCCACACCGAGCC
>DATBSM010000149.1:0-8830 GCA_036559785.1 Gemmatimonadales bacterium | reverse complement strand
CGTTATCTCGCAACAGAAAGCTACTCAGGTCTCAAGTGCCTTAGAGGTGCAAAAATTGTACGGTTCCAGCGGTCTTCTCCTAACTCATTCAAGGTGAGCCAGTTACGAAGCTGTCGAAATCCTGGTCACTGGCCGTTTCTTCCCAGTCGATAAATAGGCTCCCGGTGCCGGACTCGAGCCGCGCCGCCAGGCGAATACCAGGGCGAGTCCGATGCATACGATGATCGCGCTGGTCAGCTGGGCCAGCGTAAAGGGCCCGAGGAACCGGTCGTCCTTGGCGCGCAGGATCTCCACCAGAAAGCGCTCGATGCCGGCAAAGACGAGATAGAGGCCAAACAGCCAGCCAACCGGACGCCCGTTCTTCCTCAGGCGCCAGAGCAGGGCAAAGGCGACGAGCATCGCAGCGACCTCGTAGAGCTGGGTCGGATGCACCGCGAGCACGGTGGCCGGGTCGAGGCCTTCGGGGACAGGAACTCCGAACAGGTTCTTGAGGTTTCCCGCGGTCGAAGGAGGCAGACCCTCGGGAAACTTGACCCCCCAGGGAAGGTCGGTTGGCCGGCCATAGTCGTCGTTGACCAGGAAGCAGCCGACCCGACCCAACGCGTATGCCGCCGCGAGTGCTGGCGCGCCCAGCTGCATGGTCCAGCGAAGCGGTACCCCCAGGCGCCAGCTGTTGAGTATCACCGCCAGAGCCCCCCCGATGAAGCCGCCGTACCAGACCAGCCCGCCTCTCGAGAGAAGCGCGCCGGGATCACCGGTCAGCGCCACGTACCACAGCTTGGCTCCGATGATGCCGCCGATGACCGCGGCGGCGACCATATCGGCGGCGTAGTCGTCCTTCAGGCCCGCCTCCCGGAGCTGGCGAGCGATCAACCAACCCCCCATCAGGAAGGCCACCATCAGCATGATGCCGTAGCCCGTGATCTCGAGTGGCCCGAGGTGAATGACGAACGGGTGAACCGTCATGACTTGGATCCCATTGATTGAAAGGCGGACATCAGGCCGGGAAGCGGGAGGTCGTCGCGCGGCTCGAGGCCCCAGCCGCTTTGTTCGCCGCGGGCGAGGCGCCACGCTCCCGCTGCCGCGATCATGGCCGCGTTGTCGGTGTTGAGCCGCGGGGAAGCTACGCTCACCCGGGCATGTCCTGCCAGCCGGTCTGCCAGCGCCGTCACCAGCGCTCTGTTGCAAGCCACTCCCCCGCCCACCACCGCCAGAGTGTAGCCGGTGGAGCGGACCGCGTGCGCCGTCTTGGCTACCAGCACGTCGATGGCTGCGTCCTGAAAGGCTCGAGCCAGGTCGGCCCGGTCGGGTCCTGTGTGGCCGGGATCCGCGAGGTTCTGGCCGGGGCGAATCGACCGCAGGACTGCGGTCTTCAGGCCGCTGAAGGAGAACGCGTAACGGTTGGGGCCGTCCCGCTCCAACTCCTGGAGCATGGGTCTCGGCAACCGAAAGCGATCGGGTTGCCCCTCGCGTGCGAGACGTTCCAGCGGTGCGCCGCCCGGGTAGCCGAGCCCGAGGAGGGTAGCCACTTTGTCGAAGGCTTCGCCTGCGGCGTCGTCCAGCGTTTGCCCCATCAGGCGGTAGTCGCCCCAGGCGGGAACATCCAGCAGCATGGTGTGGCCGCCGCTCACGAGCAGCCCGACAAACGGCGGCTCGACCGTCGGGTCCTCGAGGGTAGGGGCAAAGAGATGTCCCTCGAGATGGTTGACCCCGATGAGCCGGCGGTCGGCGCTGAACGCCAGAGTCTTCCCATACATCACCCCGACGAGCAGCGCGCCGACCAGCCCGGGGCCGGCAGTGACTGCCACGCCATCCAGCTGAGGCAATCCGATTCCGGCCTCCGCCAGAGCACGCTCGACCACCGATCCAATGGCGTGAACGTGAGCCCGGCTGGCCAGCTCAGGAACGACCCCGCCGAAGATCCGATGCACGTCTTGCGAGAGGATTGTCAGCGAGGCAAGCGCGGACCGGCCGTTTTCCGCCTGGACCACCGCGGCAGAGGTCTCATCGCAGGAAGTCTCGATCCCGAGGATCCACTCAGCCACCGGTCTCGTCCAGCAATGCCTCGATCAACCTGTGGTTCACCGGGGAGTTCCAGGCGTGCTCGCCAATGAGGCGCTTCACGATGATCCCGTCCTTATTGATCAGGAAGCTCTCGGGCACCCCCGTGGTCTGATAGATCTGCTGCACGTTCCCGGTGCGATCCTGAAGAAGGTCGAAGCTGAGGCCGAGGTCGCGGGCAAAACCGCGCACGTCCTCCGGACTTCCCTCATCGATGCTCACCGCGGCAATCTTGAATCCGCGGGGCGCGAGGGACTGATAGACGCTATCCATCCCAGGCATCTCGACCCGGCAGGGAAGACACCAGGTCGCCCAGATATTGACCAGGGTCACGGCGCCTTCGTAATGCTCCCTGAACGAGACGGAGTCTCCGGTGGCCAGATCGATGGCGCGGAAATCCGGTGCCCGCGCACCGACTTCGACCAGCTTGATGTCGGGTCCAAAGCGGGCCAAGGCACTGGCACCGGCCACGAGCCCTGCAACCACTACCCCCACGACGATCCATTGCTTCGACATCGGCCACTACACTTTCACGGCGCATTGCCGCTTAAGCTCACGCACGGCTTGCGCCGGATCGGCCGCCCCAAAGACCGCGGTCCCGGCCACAAACGTGTCTGCCCCCGCGCCCCACGCCTCGGCAATCGTCGCCGTGGTGATCCCACCATCCACCTCCAGCGCGGCCCGTGAATTGAGCCGGTCCAGCAGCGCGCGCGTCCGGCGGATCTTGTCGCTGGATTGCGGGATGTAGGACTGGCCCCCGTAACCGGGATTCACCGACATCACCAACACCAGCTCGACGTCGCCGATCACTTCCTCCAGCAGGGATACCGGGGTAGACGGATTCAAGGCCAGGCCGGCCACCATGCCCAACTGCCGGGCTGTGGCCAGGTGCCGCTGCACGTGAACCGTGGCTTCCGGGTGGAAAGTGAATACGCTGGCGCCCGCGTCGGCGAACTCGCCCAGGTAGCGCTCGGGATGTTCCACCATCAGGTGGACGTCGATGGGCATGGTTGTCAGCCGGGTAAGCGCGCGCACCAGCGGGGCGCCGAACGTCAGGTTGGGCACGAAATGCCCATCCATTACGTCAACATGCAGCCAATCGGCGCCGCCTTCGGCGGCTCGCTCGATCTGTTCCGGCAGCCGACCCAGATCGGCACTGAGAATGCTGGGGGCGATCCGCACGGTCATGGAGCCGGCTCCGGTCCGCGGCTGATGACTATCGCGACTGGGGCGCCGCGAGGACGGCCCACGCCGGCTGCCGGCCGGGTTGCCAGCACCACACCGCGTTCCTCACCCCCAGCAACGGTATCCACGACTCCCACGCGCACACCGGCGGCGGTAAAGATCTTGGTAGCCAGCGGCAGATTGATCCCGATCACGTCCGGCACCGCAACCAGCGACGGCCCCGCGCTGACGATGAGCTGAACCACGCTGTTGGGCGGCAGCACCGTACCCGGGGGAGGGTCCTGCCAGATGACCGTCCCGCGGGAGAACGTGTCACTCTGGCGCTCCCCGTCCAGCCGCGGCCGGAATCCGATCTCGTTCAACTTGCTGCGGGCCTGGTTCTCCGTCAGCCCGAGAACGCGCGGCAGCGAATGGTCCTTGGTAAAGACCGACCCGGGTGAGAGCCACAGTACCGAGATACCGTAGCCGACGATGAAGGTCAGGACGATGAGACCTACGTCGCGCAGAAACCCACGCCACGGCCCCGACTGCAGGAGCGGAACGCCTGATGTGAAGTGGCGTCGAATTCTCATGAGCTCCGGCGGAGCCGGGCTCCAAAGGCGCCGTCCATGGCGTGCCGATGCGGCAATACCAGCAAGTCTCCCTCCGGGGAGAGGAGTTCAGGGGGAACCGCTTCGGCAGGCTCCCGGCTGAACTCCGGGTGAGCGGCCAGGAAGCGTTGAACCTGAGCATGATTCTCCTCGGGCTCCAGCGAGCAAGTCGAGTAGATTAGCAGCCCCTCTGGCGGCACCAGTGCCGCGGTGCGGTCGAGCAGCTCGGACTGGAGCCGTGCCAGCGATCCTAGTGCCTCCGGCGTCACCCGCCAGCGGGCGTCGGGATGACGAGCGAAAGTGCCGGTCCCGAGGCATGGTGCATCGAGCAGGACAACCTCCGCCTGTCGGATCGGCGGCCGCCTGGCGTCAGCGACGATGACCTGCTCCCCTCCGCTCCCCGCGCGGCGCACGTTCTCCGCCAGCCGCCTGGCCCGGGCACGACTCACTTCTCCCGCCACGACGGTCTTGGCTCGGCGCCCAAACGCAATCGCTTTGCCGCCGGGAGCCGCGCAGGCGTCGTAGACCACGACTCCCGGCGGCAGGTCTGCAAAGCGCCCGAGCAGCGCCTGCGCGGGATCCTGCACGATGAAGTCGCCCCCGCCAAATCCCGGAAGGTCGGAGGGACGAGTCAGGGCCGTGACCAATCCAGCGCCATACGGGGCGGGCTCGACCTCAATACCCGCCGCCCGCCACCGCTCCGTCAGAAACTCGGAATCCCGCCGGGCCGGTTGCAGCACCAGCCGGGGACGGGTGTTGTTCCAGCAAAGCAGACGCTCGGCCGCATCGAGGCCGAAAAGGTCCAGCCAGCGTCGCACCAGCCAAACAGGATGGGAATGCTCGGCGGCCAATCGCTCGGCATCGTCACCGGCCAGAATGGGAGCACGTACCTCCCTGCCACCCAGGCGACGCAACACGGCATTCACAAAGGCGGCCGGCCTGGTGCCACCGGTTTCCTTCGCCAGCTCGACGCTCGTGTCGACCGCCGCATGGCTCGGCACCCGATCGAGGCTGGTGAGCTGGTAGGCGCCCAGTCTTAGAATGTCCTTGAGCTCCGGGTCGACGCTCGACCAGCCGTGGCGCACCAGCGGTGCGAGGTGGGAGTCCAGAACGCTCCGTTGCCGCAGGACCCCGGCCGCAAGCTCATGGGCCAGACGCCGGTCGGGCTCTGCCAGGCCGCCGACTGAGCTGTCCAGGGCAACATCGAATGCCTTTCCGCTCCGCACCTGCTCCAATATGCTCAGAGCCGCTTTTCTGGATTCCAGACCCGCGGACTTGTGCGTAAGCTCTGCGCCCCGCTGCGAGTGAATGAGATTCTACTCCAGCATTCCAGCGCTGGGTGTGGACGGCATGGCCACGTCACGCCGAGGCATGCGGCCTGCGAGGAACGCCTGCCGCCCGGCTTCTACCGCGAGACGCATGGCGGTGGCCATGGCGACGGGATTCCGAGCCTCGGCCAGCGCCGTGTTCATCAGAATGCCATCCACACCCTGCTCCATGGTGAGACACGCGTCCGACGCGGTGCCGACCCCGGCATCGACGATCACCGGCACCAAAAGGCGCCGTTTGATCGTGCGAATCCCGAAGGGGTTGAGCAATCCGAGGCCGCTGCCGATGGGCGAGGCCAGGGGCATCACCGCCGCACACCCCGCGTCCTCCAGCTTGAGAGCGGTAATCAGATCGTCGTTGGTGTAGGCGAGGACCTTGAAGCCATCGACAGCGAGCTCGCGGGCCGCTGTCAGCAGCCCCTCGGTGTCCGGGAGCAGGGTCTCACGGTCACCGATGACCTCGAGCTTGACGAACTCGTTGAAGCCGGCCTCTCGGGCGAGCCGCGCATATCGCACTGCCTCCTCCGCAGTGTAGCAGCCGGCTGTGTTCGCCAGGAGGAAGTACTGGTCCGGGCTCAGGTGGTAGAGAATTCCCTGATCCTTGGTTCGGTCGAGATCCACCCGCCGCACCGCCACGGTTACGATCTCGGCGCCGGAAGCCTCGATGGCGCGCACCATGTCGCCGTTGTCGCGGTACTTCCCGGTGCCCACCATGAGACGGGAGCGGAAGGCCCGGCCCCCGATGGTGAGCGGGAGGTCCGTAGCGGGCTCTGCATGGACGGTCGTCATGCTGGAAAGATAAGCGGGAAGGCACGGCAACAGCATGAACAGTGAACCCTTTTCAAGACCTCATCCCCCCCCTACAAAGTGCACCAGCTCCACCGCGTCGCCCTCGGCAAGGGCGGTGTCGCCTAGTTGTGGCCGACGCACAATCTTCCGATTCAGCTCCACTACCACCGTGCGGGCATCAAGCCCGAGGTGGCGCAGCAGGTCGGCCGCGGTGGCGGGCCCCGGGACCAGCCGTGGCTCCCCGTTCACCATGATCTCCATCTCGTTCACCTGTCCTCCACCCATGGCGCCAGCATGGAGAGCGTGGCCGCGGCGGGATCATCCGCCTGCCAGAGCGCCCGGATGGCGGCTACGCCGTAGGCCCCCGCTGCCTTCAGCTCCGGGACATGCTCCGGGGTGATCCCGCCAATGCCGATCACCGGCTTGCCGAGGGTCGCTACCTCGCCCAGCAGTCGGGTGCCTACCGGGGACAGCCCGGCATGCGTTGGCGTTTCGTAGATGCTGCCCAGCACCAGGAAATCGGCGCCTTCCTGCACCGCGGTCCTCGCCTCATCAAGGGTGTGAACCGAGCGCCCGACCCAGCCATGGGGCAGAACTCGCCGGGCGTCGGCAGGTGAGACGTCACCCGCTCCCAACTGGACCCCATGCGCTCCACTGGCCGCGGCGATATCGGGCCGCCCGCTCACGAAGACCGCCGCTTCCGGCGGGCGGGCAAGCGCGACCATCCTCAGTGTCCAGGCGGTAAGGCGAGCGCCGGGGCCGTCGCGGTCGCGGGCGTGCAGCGCGACGGCGACCCCTCCGGCCGCGATGGCGGCCGCCCTGATGCCGAAGTCGGATGCCGACATGATCGTGTGATCGGTAAAGGCGTGCAGTCGTGGCAGCGGTCTCATGTGAGCCGCTGGCCCGCTGCCACCCCTCTGCCTCGGAACCACGCCTCCACCGGTATCCGGGTCTTGCCGGCCGGCTGTACCTCGGACACGGCGACGGCGCCGCTGCCCGCGGCGATTACCAGACGTTCGCCAGTCTCGAGAACGGTTCCCGGCTCCGCCGAGCCTTGAGCCACCTGGGCACCGAAGAGCTTTAGCGTGTTCCCTTCCAGTTCGGTCCAGGCACCCGGTGCCGGGTCGAAAGCGCGGATCTGCCGCACCAACGCTGCCGAGTCCCGTTGCCAGATGATATGAGCTTGCTCCCGGTCGAGCTTCGGAGCGTAGGTGGCATGGGTGTGGTCCTGCGGAGCGGGGCGGGCGACCCCGCCGGACCGAAGAGAAATCGCCTCGACCAGGGCGGCCGCACCAATCTCGGCCAGTCGACCGGCCAGCTGGCCGGCGGTCTCCTCGGGGCCGATCGGTGTCACCACCTGATGCAGCACCGGTCCGCTGTCGAGGCCCTCCTCCATCTGCATGATGCTGACACCGGTCTCCCGATCGCCAGCGAGGATGGCGTGCTGGATTGGCGCCGCGCCGCGATGGCGTGGAAGGAGAGAGGCATGGACATTAATCATCCCGCGAGGGGGAACCAACAGGACCTCGGTCCGGAGAATGTGTCCGTATGCCACTACGACGCCGAGGTCGGGCTCGAGGCGCCGAAGATTGGCGGCGAAGACGTCGCCCACCGGGCGCACCGGCTGCAGAACAGGGATTCCCGCGGCCAGGGCCGCGACTTTGACAGGAGGAGGAATCAGCTCGGAGCGAGACCGGCCCTGCGGCTTGTCCGGCTGAGTGACCACGCCGGCCACGGTGAAACGGTCGTGCAGCAGCGATTGCAATGACGCCACGGCGAAGACCGGTGTTCCGAAGAAGACGATCCTCATCATTCGGACCCGGCAGACGCCGCCTGGACCTCCTTGGTGTAGCCGGCGTCATCCTTATGCTCGCGACGCCAGCGCGAGAGCAGCATACCACGCTTGAGCAGGCTCAGGTGGTCGAGGAAAATGATGCCGTCGAGATGGTCTATCTCATGCTGGATGGCCCGGGCCTTCAGCCCGGTCGCCTCTTTCTTGTAGCGAGCGCCCTCCTGATCCAGGGCCTCGACGACCACCCGTTCCGGCCGGGTCACATCCCCGTAGATGTCCGGAATCGAGAGGCAGCCCTCCTCGGCGGTGGAGCTGCCCTCGGTCTCGACAATGATCGGGTCGATCATGACGAACCGGTCTCCGTCCGCGTCCACCACCGCTACCCGGCGCGCGACGCCGACCTGGTTGGCTGCAAGCCCGACTCCCTTGGCGGCGTCCATCGTCTCGAACAGGTCGGCAACCAGCCGGCGGATCTCGTCATCAACGGTCTTCACCTCGGCGCTATGCTGCCGGAGGACCGGCGAGCCGAGCAGGTGGAGCGAGCGCAGACTCATGTCTGCGTTGTACCCGACGTGGCCGAGTTACCCACCCGGATGATCCGGGAGCGCTCAACCACCACGGTGGCGGTCCCGCTCTCCACGGTGACCCGCACCTCCCTGCTGCCCTCGTTCTCGACTTCCTTGATGTCCTTGACCCGGCCGATGATCCCTCCGCCGGTCATCACCTCATCTCCCTTCTTGAGCTTGGCCAGCAGCTCCGCGTGCCGCTTCCGGGCTTGCCCCGAGGGGCGCAGGATGAGGAAATAGAAGACCAGGGCGATGGCGGCCATCTGGAGGACCAGGACAGAAAGCCCCCCGGTCCTGCTGCTCTGTCCCTGGATCAGAACTGCCAGAAATGACGGGTTCACGGGTGCCTCAGTCTCCTCGAGCATAGTGGCGGCCGAGCCACTCACGGCTCCAGCCGTCGAACGTACCGTTCAGGATGTGAATACGGGCCAGCTCGCCCAGCCGGACCAGGAACCTGATGTTGTGAATCGAAATCAGGCGCAGACCCAGCATGTCCTCCACCACAAACAGGTGGCGCAG
>DATBSM010000148.1:0-4023 GCA_036559785.1 Gemmatimonadales bacterium | reverse complement strand
ACGGGCCCGATTGCGCTCGAGCGTTTCATCATCATGGTCAGTGCGGAGCGATCGGCCGGAGCGAAGGTGAGAAACGGACCGCTCGTCCTCCGGGGCAGCTCTCCCAGCCAGCTCATGGCTCCTCATGGCGTCACGACTCTTCCGCCTGCCGGCCGGCCGGAACACGAGCACAAGAGGACAGGATGGACGATGCCACCGATGCATCCCACCGCCAGCAGGATGCCGTTTGGCCTGGAGCGCTTCGTTCCCGACGTCACGCCTTTCCTGCCGGCCTATCTCGGCCGTTCATTGCCGGACGCGACGCCCAGCCGGATCTACCGGCTCGCCGACGGGGATACTCTCACCCTTACCGCCGGAATGGTCGGCCTGACGCTCCGCGGGCACGCGCTTACGATGTACGCCTACGATGGACAGATCCCGGGGCCCCGGCTGGAGATTCCCCAGGGCGCAACGGTGACGGTGCGGTTCCGGAACCTGACCGATCTCCCCAGCTCGATCCATTGGCACGGGCTGCGCCTGGCAAATGCCGATGACGGTGTGCCTGGCCTTACGCAACCAGCTGTGCCGCCCGGCGGGGAGTTCGTGTACCGGGTGTACGCACCGGACGCCGGTCTGTTCTGGTATCACCCCCACAATCGTGAAGACGTGGCCCAGGATCTGGGCCTCGCCGGCAATATCATGGTGCGGGGTCAGGCGGACAGGCGTACCCGCGGACAGGCGGCCAGACCAGAAGCGTTTCTGATGCTGGACGATCTCCTCATCGGGGACAGGGGATTGGTCCCCTATGGCCGCGAAGCAGCGACCCACGCGCTGATGGGCCGCTTCGGCAACACTCTGCTGGTGAATGCAGCCGAGGACTGGCGGTTGGAGGTCCGGCCGGGTGAGCGAGTGCGGCTGCACCTCACCAATGCAGCGGGTGCGCGCCCTTTTAACCTCTCAATCGAGGGAGCGCGGTTGGATGTCATCGGCGGTGATGCGGGATCGTTCGCCAGATCTCGCACGGTCGAGAGCGTTGTCATTGCTCCGGCCGAGCGATACGTGGTGGAAGCCCAATTCAGCCGGGCAGGATCGTATGCCATGGTCAACCGGGTGCGCGCCATCGACCGGGTGACCGGGCAATTCTTCTCCGAGCTGGATACGCTGGGCATGGTGACGGTTCGCGGCAAGCCCGTTCACGTCCCGGCTGCGTCCGGCTCGGCGTCAGATCCACTGTTGGCCCTCGCGCGCAGCCTGGCCGGCCGGGCACCTGACCGGATTCTGAAGCTGACGCTTCGCACTGGCACCCTGCCATTTGCGCTGGTCCAGGCGCTCCGGCTGGATACGGCGTACGTCCATCCGGTAGAGTGGACCAGCACGATGCCGATGATGGATTGGCTCAGCACCGGTCGCGAGGTGAGCTGGATCATCCGCGACAGCCTCACCGGTGCCGAAGGAATGGCGTTAGATTGGCGGGTGCCTCGGGACAAGCCGCTCGTCGTCAGGCTGGTGAACGACAAGCACGTGCTGCACCCGATGGGGCACCCGATCCATCTTCACGGACAGCGTTTTTTGGTGCTCGCCCGAAACGGCGTACCCAACGAGGATCCGGTCTGGAAGGACACCGTCCTGGTCCCAGCCGGCGGCACGGTGGATCTGCTGGTGGATACCAGCAACCCCGGCCGGTGGATGCTGCACTGCCACATTGCCGAGCACCTCGAGTCGGGCATGCATACCGTCATCACCATCGAGTGACCACGTTCTGCCTGGAAAGCCCATGAGCCTCCGTCGTCGATTCACTATCTTCGCGGTTCTTTTCCTTCCCGCCCTTCCCGTCTTTCCCGTCTTTCCCGTTCAGACCCCTTCCCCAAACGTCCAGCGCTTCGTCAGTGTCGACGACCCAACCATCGCCCTGACGCACGTGCGGGTGGTAGACGGCACCGGGGCCGAGCCGGCGGAAGACCGGACGGTCGTGATCTCGGAGGGGCGGATCAGCAACGTGGGGCCTGCGGGGTCCACAGCAGTGCCCAGCGGCGCCAAGGTGATGGACTTGAGCGGGCACACGGTCATCCCCGGAATCGTGGGGCTGCACGATCACACCTTCTACACCACCAACCTTCGCTCGGTACAGAGCAACGCCACGGCTCCTCTGCTCTACCTGGGCAGCGGCGTCACCACCATACGAACCACCGGGTCGCATTCCCCTTACGCCGAGCTCAACCTCCGGCGATTGATCGACACCCGCCAGATCGCCGGGCCGCGGATGCACATTGCAGGGCCCTATCTCACCGGCGGTCAGGGCACCGGGAGCATGCACAAGGTGAACACCCCAGACGCGGTGCGGCGGGTGGTGGACTACTGGGCATCCGAGGGAGTGACCTGGCTCAAGTTCTACACCGACGTGAGCCGCGAAGTGCTCGGCGCCGCGATCAAGCAGGCGCACAAGCGTGGGGTGAAGGTGACAGGGCATCTCTGTTCGGTGAGCTTCCGCGAGGCGGTGGCGCTCGGCATCGACAACCTGGAGCACGGGTTGTTCGTGAATACCGACTTCGATCCGGAGAAGAAGCCCGATTTCTGCCCCCCTGACGCCATGGCCAAGCTCGCAAGCCTGGATATGGGAGGAGAGGAAGCGAAAACCACGATTCGGGAGATGGTCGGGCACAAGGTGCCGATGACCTCTACCCTGGCCGTGTTTGAGCTGTTCGTTCCCAACCGGCCACCGCTGGAGCCCAGGACGCTCGAGGCAATGGCTCCCGACGTCAAAACTGAGTATCTGACCAGCCGTACGCGACTGAGTGAACCCGGCTCGTTTGGAGTCTCACCCGAAGTCTTCCGCAACGCGCAGCGCTTCGAGCTGGAGTTCGTCCGTGCCGGGGGGCTGCTCGCCGCCGGCGTTGACCCCACCGGGAACGGCGGGGCATTGCCCGGCTTCGGAGACCAGCGTAACTACGAGCTGCTGATCGAGGCCGGATTCACCCCGCTCGAGGCCATTCGTATCATGACCCTCAATGGTGCCATCGTGCTGGGTGAGGACAAGCGGCTCGGCAGCATTGCGCCGGGCAAGCTGGCAGACCTCGTTGTCATCAAGGGCGACCCGATCGCCAAGCCGGCCGAAATTCGGAACGTGACCATCGTCTTCAAGGATGGCGTGGGTTACGATGCGGCCAAGCTGATCGAGGCTTGCCGCGGACTGGTGGGAATCCGATGAATCCAGCCCGGTCGGTAGACGGTACCGTGCTCTCCGCCCTGGTCCTGGCGACAGGCATGGCACTCGGCGGATGGTTCGTGGGACACGGTTTTCTCAGGGGACGAACCGCAAGTCGCTACGTCGAGGTCAAGGGCCTCGCCGAGCGTGAGGTGGCGGCGGACCTGGCCCTCTGGCCGCTGCGCTTCGTGAGCACGGGGGACGATCTGTCCGTGGCCCAGGCCGAGATTACCAAGGACACCCGGTCGGTTTACACCTTCCTGGCCCGGCACGGCATCGACACATCAGCGGTCCAGCTGCTGGCATTGGAGGTATCGGACGCATTCGCCAACCGTTTCCAGTCGGAGCGTGGAGGCACCCGCTTCGTGATCCAGCAGACGGTGATGGTCCGCTCGGATAAGCCCGAAGTCGTAATGGCGGCGAGTCAGCGGGTCAGCGAGCTGGTCAAGGCGGGCGTGGTGCTCTCGTCCAGCGGCGAGTTCGGCATCGGCGGACCCACCTTCGTGTTTACCAAGCTCAACCAGCTCAAGCCGGCCATGGTAGCCGAGGCCACCGCCAACGCGCGCGCGGCGGCCCAGCAGTTCGCCGCCGACTCACGTATTAGCCTGGGAGACATCCGGTACGCCAATCAGGGCATATTCGTGATACTGCCGCGAGATCAGGCCCCCGGCGTCAACGAGGGTGGTCAGCTCCAGAAGACCGTACGGGTGGTTTCGACAGTGCAGTATCTGCTGGAGTGATTCGGTAAGGCGGTACGGCGGTTGGGCGGTAGGGCGGTAGCATGGTACGGCGGAAGATGTTTACTACCGCCGCTTCATCTACCGCCGCTTCACCTACCGTCT
>DATBSM010000147.1:0-10606 GCA_036559785.1 Gemmatimonadales bacterium | reverse complement strand
ACCCCCCAGCGATACCCCGACAAGCCGCCGTCGTTGCGAACCACGCGATGACAGGGAATCGCCACCGCCAGCGGATTAGCCGCGCACGCCTGCGCCACCGCCCGGACCGCTTTCGGCGATCCGATCCGCCCGGCAATCTCGGTATAACTCACCGTCGATCCGGCCGGGATCTCCTGCAACGCCTGCCAGACCCGTCGCTGGAACGCCGTGCCCTGGACGTCGAGCGGCAGATCCAGACCAAGCCCGGGCGCCTCCACAAAGCCGACCACCTGTGCCACCAGCTGCTCGAACTCCGGATCGGCGCCGATAAGCGTCGCCTGAGGGAACCGGTCCTGGAGGCTGCGCGCCAAGGCGTCGGGATCGTCGCCCAGCAGAATCGCGCAGACGCCGATGTCGCTCCGGGCCACGAGAATGGACCCGAGAGAGCATTCGCCGACGGCAAAGCGGATATCGGCGTTGACGCCCCCAGCCCGGAAGATCGTCGGGGTCATGCCGAGCATCTGCTGCGACTCGCCGTAGAACCGGCCGTTGGAGCTGTAGCCCGACTGGTAGATCGCCGCCGTCACGCTCTTCGACCGGCCCAGCTCCTGGCGAACCCGGTCTCCCCGATGGGCCGCGGCGTAGGCTCTGGGCGTGAGCCCCGTGATCGCCTTGAACACCCGGTGCAGGTGGAATCCGCTCACCCCGGCATGGGACGCCAGCTCCTCGAGCGTGGGCGCGCTCGGCGATGCCTCGATCAGCCGGCAGGCCTCGGTAACCATTGCCGCGTGCTGTTCGCCCAGCGATGGCTGATCCGGCTTGCAGCGCTTGCAGGGGCGGAAGCCGGCGCTTTCGGCGTCTTCCCGCGACGGGTGAAAGCCGACGTTCTCCGGCCGGGCCTTTCGGGCGGCGCACGATGGGCGGCAGTACACCCCGGTGGTCCTGACCGAGTAGAAGAAGGTCCCGTCCGCCGCGGCGGAGCGGGCGACGACGGAGGCCCAGCGGGGGTCCCTCTCGGTCGTGGCGGCGAGCTCTATCTTCTTATCTGACAACCTCATGTGCGTTCCTTTCTCGGACCTGCTTTTGACAACGTTCCTGCACGAGGGTAAGTCTATCGCCCGGGACGGGTCTCCGCACTCCGAATCTTGCTTTCAAACTCGTCCGTACTAGAAGGAACCAGCTGACGCTCCCAGCCCTCACCTGAGGTACATGTGCTCCCATTCCGTGCCCGACTCGCGTCGACCCTTCTCGTCGTATTCCTTGCGCTGGGCGCGCTGCCATCTCTGGCCCACGCCCAGGTCAGCCGGAACGACTATGCCGCCCGCCGGGCCGCGGTGCTGGCCGGCATCGACTCCGGTGTGGTAATCGCCTTCGGCGGGGTCGAGTCGGTGAACTATTGGCCCTTTTTTCAACTGCCGTCCTTTTACTACTTCTCGGGGCTCGACGAGACCGATGCCGCTCTGGTGTTGGTAAAGCGGAACGGCAGCCTCAGCGCGACGATGTTCGTTCCCAGTCGCAATCCGATGCAGGAGCGCTGGATCGGGGCCAGGACCAAGGCCGCCGACATGATGGCCAAGACCGGAATCGATGGTCGGGATATCGCCGAGCTTACTCCGGCGATCGATTCGCTCGCGAAGAGTGGCCTGCCCTTCTACGTGATTTCAGATGTCCAGGCGGCCGAGAATGTCAGCGCGGATTCATTGACCCGGGGTAGCCGGTTCGTCTCCCACCTCCGGCTCTCCCATCCATGGCTGGTGACGCGCTCCCTGGATACCGCCGTCGCCCGACTGAGAGCGAAGAAGACTGCCGGCGAGATCGCACTACTCAGGAAGGCCGCTCAGATCAGCGTGAAGGGACACCTGGAAGCGATGAAGGCCACGGCCCCCGGCTGCGGCGAGAACGAGATTCAGGCGCTGCTCGAAGGCACCTTCCGCCGCCTGGGTAGTGACCGGCCCGGCTACGGAAGCATCGTCGGATCGGGACCCAACGCCACGGTGCTGCACTACGAGAAGAACAACCGAGTGATGCAGGACGGCGAGCTGCTCCTGATCGATGCGGCGGGGGAGTTTCATAACTATTCGGCCGATGTCACCCGCACCATGCCGGTGAGCGGGAAATTCACGCCGGCACAGCGCGACATCTATCAGATCGTCCTGGACGCGCAGGGTGCGTTCGTCCGCCAGATCAAGCCGGGCTCCAGCCTCGTCTCCTCGAACGACTCGGGGAAGGCGGTAGTGACCAAGGGCCTGCTTCGCCTGGGGCTGATCGATTCCGCCGGCGCCACCTTCGACCCGCCCAAGGGCATGCCATGCCCACCCTCGGGCTGTAGTCAGCTCTCGTTGTATGCGTTGCACGGCTACGGCGGCCACGGCATCGGGCTCGAGGTGCACGATCCGGCCCAGTACTACCAGGCGGCGCACCGCTTCGAGCCGGGCGACGTCTTTACCGTCGAGCCGGGACTCTACTTCAGCCCGGACCTGCTCGGCAGCCTGCCCGACACACCGGCCAACCGGAAGATGTTGGCGAAGATTCGCCCGGCGTTCGAGAAGTACAAGGGGATAGGCGTGCGGATCGAGGACGACTACGCGCTGACCGAGTCAGGCCTGGAGTGGCTGTCCACCGGGGCGCCCAGAGAGATCGCAGACGTGGAGGCGATGATGCGGCAGCCGGTTCCCGATCTCCCCGGTGGCGGTGGCTGTCAGCGCATGCGGACCTGAAACAGCCGCTCCATTCCCATCCGTGTCATCCGTGGCTACATGTTCAGTGACAGCGCTGATGCTGCCCAATACGAGGAGGCCCACAATGGCTCGCTGTGAAGTGTGCGGCAACGACTACTATCTCTCCTTTCAGGTAATCGCAGCCGGCCAGACCCATACGTTCGACAGTTTCGAATGCGCCATTCACAAGCTCGCTCCGGTGTGCGACCACTGCGGCTGCAAGATTATCGGTCACGGAATGGAGGCCGAGGGAACGTTCTTTTGCTGTGCCCACTGTGCCCGGGAAGCGGGGGTAACAGCTGTAGCCGATCACGCATGAGAGGTCCCTCGGACCCCTCTCAACAAGAACAGGGCTAACCCCGCCGTCCCCAGCGAGACCACCGCGCTGATGGCGGCAGTCAACTGGAACGCCCGCATGAGCGCCTCGCGAGCCGAACCGAGCAGTTCGCCGCCGAGTTGGGGCGGGAGCTGGCCGGCCACTGACACGGCGCCACCCAGGGTGCTTCGCGCCGCCTCCAATGCCTCAGGTGGGAGCCCTTGCGGGACCGCGTCCCACATCGCCATGCGATAGATGGCGGTGCCGATACTCCCGAAGATCGCGATTCCAAGCGCCCCGCCTAACTCCGAGCTGGTCTCCGAGATCGCCGAAGCAGCGCCGGCCCGCTCGACCGGAGCGCTCCCCACGATGAGATCGGTTGCCAGGATGACGACCGGCGAGATCCCCACAGAGTAAACGATCGACCCGATGATAAGGACCGTGAGCGCGGAGTCGGTGCTGACCTGGGTGAGCACTGCGAATCCTGCGGCCGCGATCACCAGCCCGCCCCCCATCAGGTACGCCGGCGGAGCCCGGCGCGAGAGCACGGGCACCACCATCGAGCCCAGGATGAAGCCGAGCATTGAGGGCAGTGTCGCCAGCCCTGCATGGAACGGGGACAGCCCGAGCACCAGCTGGAGATACTGGGCGATGAAGATGTAGATCCCGAACGCCACCAGCGTGCCCAGGGTATACGTGGCCAGCGACGCGTTGAAGGCCGGAACCCGGAAGAGTCCCAGGTCAATCAGCGGGTTGGGCAGCGTGCGCTGCCGGCGCACAAAGAGGAGGCCAATAGCCACGCCGGCCGCGATGGACCCGGCCGGCTCCCAACCCAGCCCATCCTGGGCCAGCTTCTTGAGGCCGTAGATCACCAGGAGCACCGCAACCAGTGACTCGGCCGCGCTGAGCAGATCTAGTCGTCCCGCCTTTGGATCACGGAACTCGGGCAGCAGCCTCGGCCCCACCACCAGCAGCAACACCATCACCGGTACCCCCAGGAGGAATACCGAGCCCCACCAGAAGTATTCCAGCACGATCCCGCCCAGGAGCGGACCGATCGCGCCACCGACCGAGTAGCTGGTGACCCAGACCCCAATGGCGAAGGTGCGCTGCGTGGGGTCGAGGAACATGTTGCGGATCAGGGACAGGGTGGACGGCGCGAGCGTCGCCCCGGCAATGCCGAGCAGTGCGCGGGTGGCGATGAGCATCTCGGCGCTGGTGGAAAACGCCGCGAGGACTGAGGCGCCACCGAACGCCGCAGCACCAATCATGAGCAGGCGGCGGCGGCCGATACGGTCGCCCAGGGTGCCCATGGTGATCAGCGAGCCGGCGACCAGGAAGCCGTAGATGTCCACGATCCACAGCAGCTGGGAGCTGCTGGGCTTGAGGTCCGCGCTGATTTGCGGGACGGCGAGGTTCAGCACCGTCAGGTCCATGGAGTAGAGCAGGCACGGCAGCGCGATCACCGCCAGGCCGATCCATTCCCGCCTTCCGGCCCGGGGGGGCGGGACACTAGGTGTCACAGGCTACGTTTCAGGCCGTTAGCCCCACCCACCCGCTGCACCACACGCAGGGGCCGGGATACGGCAGAGAGTGGACTCTGCAGCGCACGTCAGTGAGCGGCTTCTCCTCTTGGGATACCAAATACCAAGAGCGAACGGGGTGCGCGGAGGAGAGCCACTCTGCCGCGGCGGGGTGGGGAGGACGCTATCCATCGACCCTTCCTCCAATGTCCACGGCGATGTTGCGCCACTTTCCCTGATTGAATCGCAGTACGCTCAACCCGCAGCGGGTCATGTGGCCGATGAGGATCGCGATCCAGATGTGAAGTGGCTGCAGGACGACGGCCTGTTGGATGACAAAGCAGATGCCCAGCGGGATCATGATTTGAGAGACGATGGAAATATAGAGCGGACTCTTGGTATCTCCGGTCCCCTGCAGTCCGCCGGTGTAGGTCAGCGCAACGGCGATGAACAGGCCCGACACGCTGAGCACCCGCAGGAGCTGGGTTCCGATCTCGACCACTTCCGGCTCGTTCATGCCGAAGGCAGCGAGCAGCTGTCGGGGGAAGAAGAGAAAGAACATCCCCACGAAGGCGGCGCTGGCCAGGCCGATTCGGGCGGCCACGTGCACCGCGCGTGTGGCTCGGTCCGGTTTTCCGGCGCCCAGGTTCTGGCCGGCCACCGCCGCGGCGGCACCCATCAGCCCGATCGACGTCCAGGTGATGAACGAGAAAAGCTGGGAATAGGAGACGGCGAAGGCAGCCTGAGCCGCCGCGCTCTGGGCCAGGGAGCCGATGAAGCCAAGCATGAACACCCCGCCCACATTCATTGCAATCCCCTGAATGCCGGTAGGCAGGCCGAAGCGGAAGAGCGACCGGATGATGGACCAGTCGGGGCCCAGCCCCCCGCCACGCGGGAACGACACCACCCAGCCGCCTCTCCAGAGCTTTATCATCGCGTACACCGCCAGCAGCCCCGATGCGGCGCAGGTTCCCATGGCGGCGCCCGCGGTGCCGAAGGCGGGGACCGGTCCCCAGCCGCGGATCAGCACCACGTTGAACACGATGTTCAGCACCGTCAGAGCGATGCCGAGGATCATCGGCGTGCGCGCGTCGCCGGCCGACCTGAGAGCACCGCCCAGCATATAGAAGACGAGCATACCGGTGCTGAAGAGGAACATGATCCGGAGAAACGGCAGCGCCTCCGCCTTCACCGCAGGGGCGGCGTTCACCAGGTCGAGGAGCATCGGGGAGAGGGCATACCCCAGCGGCGCCATCACCAGGAGCGAGATGCCCAGCGCCGTTAGAAACGATTGGTAGACGGTGCGATTGACCTTGTCGACCTCTCCTGCCCCGGTAAAGCGGGCCACGAGAACGCTCATGCCGGAGAAGATCGACATGATGAAGGCAATGACAACGAGGAAGATCTGGAAGGCGGCGCCGATGGCGGCATTGCCGTTGAAGCCGACGAGGTGGCCGACCAGCACGTGATCGATGATCCCCTGAGCCCCGCCGACGATGTTCGTCAGCATGCTGGGCCAGGCGAGCCTCCAGACCGCCGGGCCCAGGGGCCCCTCGACGATGGATCGATCGTAGTGCGATGTGGCCGAGGGAGCCAGGAGCGGCGCCGACGGGGTATCGAGGTCGGCGGCCGCCGTGAGGTCAGTCATGCTAGAGGTCGACGATGACCTTGAACCCGCCGTAAGCCATGCGCTTGTGGTCGAAGGGCATGGCCTCCTCCATCATCTTGAGCATGCGCGGGTCTTTCATCACCTTCTTGTTGACCGAATCGCGGTGGGTGCGCGACCGATAGACGATCCAGGAGAACACCACCGTCTCGCCCGGCTTGAGCCGAACGCTCCGGGGGAACAGCGCACCCCATTTGGGCTTGAGGTCGTCGCCAAGGCACTCCCGGTACTCCAGTGCCCCATGCTTGCGCCAGATCTTGCCCGCCTTCTGCGAGATGCGGCGGTAAAGCTGCACCTTCTTTTTCGGCAGCGGCAGGAGGAAGCCATCCACGTACGGCATCATCTTCTCCTCAGTGCGCGGTGTCGCTCCTGTCTATTCGCTGACCAGGGCCAGAATGTTTCCATCGGGGTCCTTGAACCATGCCGCCTTGGTCTTACCGGAACCGTGGATGTCACCCTCGCGAGTGGTGCCAGGCAGGTCGTAGTGCTCGAAACGAATGCCCTTGGCCTTGAGGTCGCGGACGGTGCCCTCCAAGTCCTCGACGGCCCAGGTGACCGCGGTGGCCTTGTTGGTCCCCGCATACTGTGACTCATACACCAGGACGTTGGCCTTGCCGCTCCTGTAGCCCAGGACACCGGGCTCCTCGCTCCGGGTCTGCTTCAGGCCGAGGGTGCCTTCGTAGAACTTCCTGGCCGCTTCGATATTCCTGACCGGAAGGGTCGCAATCGCGTCTGTGTTGTTTAACATCACATCCTCCTCTTTTGAATACCTCGAAACTCGATTCAGGCCCGTTGGCCCGCCGGCTCGGCCTCGGCGGCGGCCGGGTCGTGCTGCCAGATGGCAAAGATATTTCCCTCTGTGTCCGTCAGCTGGGAGAACCACCCCATTCCAGGAACCGGCATCTTCGGTACCACGACCTTGGCTCCCAGGCTCTCGGCCTTACGGGCAAACTGGTCAACGCTTTCTACGCTGATGTAGTTGACGGGTGTCTGCCCCGGCATCATCCGGCGCATGAGCCCGCCATTGACGCCCGGCTCGGCCGGTCGGCCTTCCGCATCGGTAGGGACGGTTTTCACCAGCCAATACTCGATGCCGCCGCTGCCGGCAGGGCCCAAATGCTCGATGTTCCAACCGAAAAGCTCACGATAGAACTCGGCTGCCCGCTCGGGTTGATCGGCGGGAATCTCGAAATGCACGACGGTGTGACTCATGGCATGCGCTCCTCTCGGGTCGATTTACTCGGCATTGAGCACCGCTTGTCCTACATACCGTTTGGTATGTATAATAGGAAACCGGGTCCGTCAAGACCGGTCCCCAGATTGAACACAAACTGTTACGCAAAACGATATGCCCATTCGCCTTCCTGGAAAGACATGGCCAAGACTCTGGTGAAACGACGTTCCCGGGATCCGAGTGCCACCCGGGACAAGCTGCTCAATGCCGCGTTCGAGGAGATATACCGGCGGGGCTTCCAGGCCGCGAGCCTCGACACCATCTTGGCCAAGGCGGGCGTAACCAAGGGTGCGTTGTACCACCACTTCCCCGACAAGGCGGCGCTGGGCTACGCCGTGGTGGACGAGGTGGTGAAGGGCCTGCTGCTCAAACGATGGGGTGTGCTGGAGCCGGCCACCGGGGATCCGGTGAGCGCCCTGCAGCAGGTCCTGCGGGGGCGAGCGGCCGGTCTCACGACCCGTGAAGTCGAGCTCGGATGTCCGCTCAACAATCTGGCCCAGGAGATGTCCCCCCTGGACCGGCAGTTCCGTAAAGCCGTGAACGCTACCTTCGACATCTGGATCGACGCAGTGGCCCGGGACCTCGAGCGCGGCCAGACAGACGGGACGGTCCGAAGGGATGTGGATGCACCGAAGATCGCGGCCTTCGTGGTGGCATCGATCGAGGGCTCGTTCGGTCTGGCCAAGGGCGCCCAGAGCGCCGCGATGCTCCGCTCCAACCTCGAGGTGCTGAGCTCGTTCCTTGAGAGTCTTCGCCCCGCTTAGGTTTTCGGCATGCGGCCGCCCATCGGCGCGGTCGCGGCAGCGCGCTCAAGGAGCAGGTCGCGCTCCCTCACGTTCCGGGTGAGCGACGCCGCCCGCTCGAACTGCTCGCGTGCCTCCTCCGTCCGCCCCAGCTTGGCCAGGAGGTCGCCCCGCACGCTGGGTAGCAAGTGATAGTTCTCCAGCGCCGGCTCCTCAGTGAGCGAATCGACCAGCTCGAGCCCCGCCGCCGGACCAAACGCCATTCCGATCGCCACCGCCCGGTTCAGTGCCACCACCGGCGATGGCACCAGCTCGGCGAGCGCATCGTAGAGCGACGCGATGCGCTGCCAGTCAGTCTCATCCGCCGTATGGGCGCGCGCATGACAGGCGGCGATGGCCGCCTGGAGAGCGTAGGGGCCGGGCGTGTCACCGAGTGCTTCGGCACGCTCGAGCGCCACCAGGCCACGATGGATGAGCAGCTGGTCCCACCGTCCCCGATCCTGCTCCAGGAGCAGGACGGGCTCTCCTGACTGGCCCACCCGCGCCCGCGCACGGGAAGCCTGGATTTCCATCAGCGCCACCAGGCCGTGGACCTCCGGCTCTTCGGGAGCGAGCCCGGCCACGATCCGGCCGAGCCGGAGCGCGTCCTCACAGAGCGCGGGCCGCATCCAGTCGTCGCCGGCGGTGGCGGTATAGCCCTCATTGAAGATCAGGTAGAGGACCTCGAGCACCGACGAAACCCGGGCCGCCAGCTCGGCTCCCCGGGGCACCTCGAACGGCACCTTAGCCTCGGCGAGCGTCCGTTTGGCCCGGACGATCCGCTGGGCGACGGTGGGCGCGGGTACCAGAAAGGCCCGCGCGATCTCCTCCGTCGTGAGTCCGCCGAGCAAGCGGAGGGTGAGCGCCACCCGCGCCTCGGTCGAGAGCACCGGGTGGCAGGAGATGAACACCAGGCGAAGGAGATCGTCGCCGATGTCGTCGTCGAGCGCCGCGTCGAGATCGGGCACCGCCATCTCCTGCCGGGCCTCCAGTTCGTGCCCTACCTCCTGATGCTTCCGCGCGAGCATCTGGCCCCGGCGCAGCAGATCGATCGCCCGATGCTTGGCGGTGGCCATGAGCCAGGCGCCCGGGTTGTCCGGAACACCGGCCTCGGGCCACTTCTCCAGCGCGGCGACCAGCGCGTCCTGGGCCAGGTCCTCGGCGACACCTACATCACGCACGATCCGGGTGAGGCCGGCGATGAGCCGGGCCGATTCCATCCTCCAGACGGCATCAATCGTTCGGTGGGTGTCGGTAGCCATGACGGCTACAATCTAGCTACTAGCTCCCCCCGCTCACGATCAGCACCACGGCCGCCAGCGCGCACGCAACACCGAAGCCTTGCAGCAGGTTGAGTCGCTCTCCCAGAACGATCCGCGCCAACAGCACCGTGCTGGCGGGATAGAGCGAGGAGAGCGTCACCACGACGCTCAGCGGTCCCTGACGTGCCGCCAGCAGGTACAGCGCATTGGCCAGCATATCGAGGATGCCGCAGACCAGGGCGAGCACGACCATTGGCGCCGGCATCCGGATCGACATGCCACGCGATAATGCCACCGTGGCGAAGAGCGCCACCGAGACCAGTCGGGCCACCAGGATCGGCCACATTCCGGCGGCGGATCCGGTCTGAGCCAGCGTCAGGAAGAAAAAGCCAATCAGGACGCCTGAGGCGAGCGCAATGCCGACACCGGATGACCGCGCGGCCCCCCGGTGGGGTTCCGATTCTGGCGCTGGCCGCTGCTGGCTGACGAGGACGATCGATCCGATCCCCAGCGCCATGCCCGCCGCGGCGAGTGGTCCCGGCCGCTCGCCGAGGAGCACGGACACCACTACCGGGATGGCGACGGCGCAGACAGCGGTGGTGGGGGCCACCACGGCCATGACCCCGATGGCCAGTGCCCGGTACAGCAGGGCGACGCCGATCCCGCCCGTCAGGCCGGCCAGCGCGCCCCAGAGGAGATCAGCTCGGGAAGGCGACGCATCGGGGAGCAGCGGCAGGATCAGCGCGAGCAGAATCAGCCCGCTGGCCTGCGAGAGAATGACGACCGGGATGGTACCGGCGCGGCGGGTGGCCAAGCCGCCGATGAAGTCGGCTGCCCCGTAGAGCACCGCGGAACCGATCGCCATGAGGTAAGCCATTGCGCCGCCAAGATAGCCGGTCAGCAGGATCGCCCCAAGCACCGCGGCCCGAGTGAGCCTACCGGTTCGCGCCCGCCTGCTGGTGTTCCTCCGCCGCGGCATCAAACGCGGGGACGTCGTGCATCAGGCGAATCTCGCTCTCCCCTTCGCCCACCACCTTGAGGAAGCGCTTGGCCAGCTGGATCGCATGCTGCTTCGACTTGGCCTGGACGATCGCGAAGCCGGCAACCAGCTCTTTCGTCTCGGTAAA
>DATBSM010000146.1:0-3944 GCA_036559785.1 Gemmatimonadales bacterium | reverse complement strand
TGGCCTTGGCGCTCGCCGCCGGGGTGAGCTGCACCTCGGGGCAGGTCCCCTTGGGAGTCGAAGTCGAGGGAGAGGTGCCCCCAGGAAGCGGCGTCACAGCGCCCCCCGATGCGGGTGCCGTCCCGGTGGACAGCGCCGCGGCACCGAGCGATAGCAGCGCGGCACCGGCTGACAGCAGTGCAGTACCCCCGGACAGCCTGCCGCCGATTCCGCAGGACACAACAAGTCTGCCTCCCCAGAATCCATGGGAACCGGGCACCAACGTCCTGGTCTGCGAAGCCCAGCCCTATGCGTCCGCAACGGTCGAAATCGGCCGTGACGGCGGGCAGATCACCGTTGGCAACCACAGCCTCAAGATCCCGGAGCGGGCGCTCTCTCACCGTGTCGTCATCACGATGGAACAGGTGGAGGGCACGGCCAACTCGGTACGGTTCAGTCCCGAAGGCCTGCAGTTCGAGCGGCCGGCGGTGCTTACGCTCAGCTACAAGGGGTGCCCCAAGGTCAAGCATTGGAACCACATCGTCTATACCGACGAGATTCTCAACATCCTCGAGCCCATACTCTCGCTGGACTTCAGCAGCAGCAGCCAGGTCAAGGGGTTGATCTATCACTTCTCCCGCTACGCGGTGGCGTACTGAGCATGGTGGATCAACCCATACCTCCCCAGTCGGAGCGGGCCCAGAGCATCGGGCCCGCTACCGCCGTTGACCTGCTCCAGCAGGCGCGCTCCCATGAGCGCGCGGGAGCCATGACCGAGGCGGTGCAGTGCTACCAGGCCGCCATCGATCTGGCCGACCAGGAGGGCCAGCGGGGAATTCTGGCCGAGGCCCTCCGCCGGCTGGGTGTGGTGCATCATCACCGGGACCAGCCAGCCCTGGCACGCGGGCTCTGTCAGCGGAGTTTTCAGGCGGCAACCGAGATCGGGGACGCCGTCCTGGCAGCCGAAGCCTTGAATGCGCTGGCCGGTTTCGACTTTGAGGGTGGTCTGATCGAGGCGGCCCGGGAGAAGTTCTACCGGGCGCTGGAGCTGGGCGGAACCAGCCCGGAGCTGCGGGGTCGCACGGAGCAGAACCTGGGCATTCTCGCGAACATCCAGGGCGGCCTGACCGAGGCGCTTACCCACTATCAGCGCTCCCTCGAGGCCTTCAAGAGTGCCGGCGACGAGCGGGGGTGCGCCATCGCCTATCACAACCTGGGCATGGTGAGCGCCGACCGGGATCTGTGGGACGACGCCGACCGCTACTTCGGGCTCAGCTTCGAGATCGCCCAGCGAATTGGCGATATCCATCTGCAGGGGCTGGGGCTGCTGAACCACTCCGAGGTTCACATCGCCCGCCAACGCTACGACCAGGCTCGGCAAAACGCCGAGACCGCGCTGGGCATCTTCGACCAACTGGGCTCCAAGCTGGACAAGGCCGATGCCTACAAGGTGATCGGGCGGGTCTACCGCGAAACCGGGCGCCATGCCTTGGCCGAGTCACGTCTGCGGTCGGCCATCGACCTGGCCATCAGCACCGGCTCCATCCTGAGTGAGGCGGAGGCTGATCGGGAAATGGCGTTGCTCTACCAGAGCATGGGCCGCAACCAGGAGGCGCTCAAGCTGCTGAACGCGGCCCACCGGTTGTTCGGCCGGCTCGAGGCCCGGGTGGACCTGGTGGACGTCTCCACCAAGGTGCACCGGCTGGAGGAGACCTACTTTACGGTGGTACGTGACTGGGGCCAGTCGATCGAATCGTCGGACAGCTATACCTTCGGGCACTGCGAGCGGGTGGCCGGCTACGCCGTGGCGCTTGCCCGGGAGCTGGGGTTGGACGAGGAACAGCAGACCGCCATCCGCATTGGAGCGTACCTCCACGATGTCGGCAAGGTACGGGTGCCGCATGAGATCCTGACCAAGCCGGGTGCGCTCTCGGCCGAGGAGCTTCGGGTCATCCAGATGCACCCGATCTGGGGGCTGGAGCTGCTGGCGACGGTGGAGTTCCCCTGGGACATCAAGCCGATCATCCGCTGGCACCACGAGAAGTACGATGGATCGGGCTACCCGGACCGCCTGAAGGGCGACGAGATTCCGGTGAGTGCCCAGATCATCTGCATTGTGGACGTCTACGACGCACTCACAACGACCCGAAGCTATCGGGCAGCGATGTCCCAGACCGACGCTCTGGCCACGATTCGGGAATCCTCCAGCTGGTGGCGGCCGGACGTGTATCAGGCTTTCATACGCACGCTGACCAGGGTGTCCGAGGCCGCCTGAATCGCCTTCCCTCCTCGAGGTAGAATGAGTCGTCTCCAGCCAGTGGCCGCGTGCGCCATGCTGGTCCTGCTACTCGGCTGCAGCCCCCGCCGGACCGGCTGTGACGATTGCGGAACCGTCGTGGTGGCCGCCACCGGCGAGCCCAGCAGTCTGGTGCCCCCGCTGATATACGAGACCGTCGGCCGTGACATCGGCGATCAGGTCTTCGAGCGGCTGGCCGATCTCGGGGCCGGCGGCTCGCCCCTGGATCCATCAGCCTACCGCCCCCGGCTGGCTGAGCGGTGGGAACAAATCGACTCGCTCAGCTGGCGCTTTCACCTGCGCCCGGAGGCACGCTGGCACGACGGGCAGCCGGTCACCGCTGACGACGTTGCCTTCTCATTCGAGGTCTTTGCCGACTCGGCGCTCGACGCCCCCGCCCGCTCTTACCTGGCCGGCCGCCTCCGGACGGTTGCCGAGGACTCCACCACCGTCCGGGTCACATTTGCGGAGCCATCGCCAGAGCAATTGTATGACGCCACCTATCACGTGCGGATCATGCCGCGCCACATCTGGGCGTCCATTCCCCGGGATCAATGGGCGGCGGATACGGCGGTGGCGCATCTGGTGGGGAGTGGACCCTATCGGGTACTCGACTGGAAGCGGGGACAGTTCCTCACCCTGATCGCCGACAGTGCATCGCCCGGACGTGAGCGCCCCGCCATCCGGCGTGCAGTCTGGCGCTTTGCCCCCGATCCGGACGCGGCGCTCAACCTGGTCCTCGGGCACGAGGCCGACCTCATGGAAGCCGTTGGAGCCCCGAACCGGGTCCAGCGGGTTCTGGCCGACTCCAGCCTTCGGGTCGAGACCTACCCCGCCGCGGCCTATGGCTTTCTGGCCTTTCGCCTCGCCGACGCCACGGGACACGCCCATCCGGTCCTTCGCGAGCGCGAGGTCCGCCGGGCACTGACCGAAGCCCTGGATCGTCGCACCTTGGCGCGCGCCGTTCTTGGGGAGGGAACCAAGGTGCCGCCCGGCCCGATGTCGCAGCTGCTTTGGATCTGGGACGACAGCACCCGGGTCGTGGGCTTCGACCCCGCCCACGCTCGAAGCGTGCTCGCGCGGCGTGCTCCTGGTCTCGATATCCTGGTTCCAGCCACCAGTCCCACACGCCGGCAACTCGCGCTCGCGATTCAGGAGGCCTGGAGGAAGGCCGGAGTAAACGCCACCGTGACCACGGTAGAGTTTCCCGTCTTTCAGGAGCGGCTCGCCAAGGGGCGCTTCGACAGCTACATCGGTGCCTACCTGGACGAGCCCAGCCCTCGAAGCCTGGCCGATCAGTGGTCGCGGGTGGGGTGGGGGGTCTTGAACTACGGCAGGTATTCCAGTCCCTCCTTTGATTCGCTCCTGGAGCGAGCCCAGCGAGAGACCGATGTGGTCACCGCCCGGCGGCGGTGGCGCGAAGCCATGGATACGCTCAACGCCGAGGCACCGGCGATCTTTCTGTACGCACCGGCCAACCGCGCGGCGGTGCAGCGCCGGCTGAAGGATGTGAGGCTGGATCCCTACTCCTGGCTGAGCGGGCTGCGCGAATGGGGAATCGATCGGGGGAAGGCGTTGGGACGGGATTCGGTGAGGTAGCGGGAAGGGCGGGAAGGACGGGAAGGACGGGAAGGACGGGAAAGGCGGGAAGGACGGGAAGGAAGCGGCC
>DATBSM010000145.1:0-7404 GCA_036559785.1 Gemmatimonadales bacterium | reverse complement strand
CGCGAACAGCTGCGTGGCAGCGTCGACCCGGTCAGGTATTCGGTTCGCACCGGTGAGCGCATTCTGCGGGCGGGAGAGCCGGTGACCGATGAGGCACGCGCCAAGCTGATCTCGCTGCGCGAGGAACATCGCAGGCGAGGTACCGGCGGGCTCGCCATCCGGAGTGCTGCGGGAGCGCTGCTCTACAATGCCATCATCCTCAGCGCATTCTGGCTGCTCATCGTGTTCTACAAGCGGGAGAGCTACGCCCAGCTTCGGGAGATGGCGTTCTTCGCTGCACTGTTCGCGACGGTCGTCCTGCTCACAGCGGGCCTGGCCAGCCTCTTTCCCGGAAGACCCGAGCTGGTGCCGATACCGTTCGCCGCCATTCTCGTGACCATGCTCTACAACGGCCGGATCGGAGTGTTTGCCGCGGTCACCCTGGCAATCCTCCTCGACGGACAGTGGGCGCTGCGCGAGAGTCACATGTTGTTCTTCGGCCTGGTCGGCGGTGTGGCCGGTGCGGTGGGCATCCGGGTCGTGCGGCGGCGGCGGCATCTCTACGTGACGATCGGCGTGCTGGCCGTGGCGAGCATTCTGGCCACCATCTCGATCGGCCTGAGCCAGGGCTGGTCTACCAGGACAATCCTGGGCAGCGGCCTGCTCGGCCTCGTCATGGCGGTGGCCAGCGCCGCTCTGGCGATGATGGTCATGCCGATAGCCGAATCGGCCACTCGTATCACCACCGACCTGACTCTCCTGGAGCTCTCCGACCTGGGGCGGCCGCTTCTCCGCCGGCTGGCACTCGAGGCGCCCGGCACCTGGGCCCACAGTCTGGCTATGGCCAGCCTGTGCGAATCCGCCTGCAATATCATCGGGGCGAACGGACTGCTGGCCCGGGTCGGGTGCTACTACCACGACATCGGCAAGCTCGCGAGCCCGGGCCACTTCGTCGAGAATCAGGGTGGCGGGCCCAACCCGCACGACCTGATGCGGCCCCAGGATTCGGCCAAGATCATCCAGAGCCACGTGGCGGACGGGCTTGCGCTGGCGGAGGCAGCCCATCTCCCCCCGGTCGTCAAAGCCTTTATCCCAGAACACCATGGGACTACTTACATAACCTATTTTCTGAGCCGAGCGCGGGGTAGCGACCCCGACGGGCGGGTCGATCCGGCCGATTACCGCTATCCTGGTCCCCGACCTCAGTCGGCGGAGACCGCCGTGGCCATGCTGGCCGACTCGGCGGAAGCCGCCATCAGGGTCCTACCCAACCCGACCCCCGAAGCGGTGCGCAACGCTATCGAACACCTGGTGCAGCAGAAACTGGGCTCGGGCCAGTTGGACGATGCCCCGCTCACCTTGCGTGACCTCGACCGGATCAAGCGCGAATTCGCCCGGGTGATGTCGGGGACCTATCACAAGCGAATTGGCTACCCGCGTGCCAGTGGCGGCAACGTCGCACCGGAATTCCAGTCGGCTGAGCGTGAGTGAGGTGGTGGTGAGCGGCCGCCGGCTTCCGCTGTCGCGCGCACTGGTCCGCCGCGTGGTCGAGGCAGTGCTCCAGGCGGAGCGCCGCCAGGGGCTCGTCTCCGTCACCTTTCTCGGCCGTGACTCGATGCAGCGGCTGAACGCCGATCACAAGGGGCACGACCGGCCGACCGACGTACTCACCTTCACACTCGGCGGCACTCGGGGACAGGTGATCGGCGACGTCTACATCTGCCCCTGGGTGGCTCAGCGCGAGGCCCGTGCTCGCGGCATTCCGCTGAAGGAGGAGCTGATCCGCCTGGTGGTGCACGGCACGCTGCACGCGCTGGGTCGGGAGCATCCCGAGGGCCCCGATCGTACCCGCTCGGCCATGTGGCGGCGGCAAGAGCGCTACGTCGAGGCGCTCGCATGATTCCATTCTTCCATTTTTTCATCGCCCCCATGGTGGCCGCGGCTTTGACGCTGTGGGCTGCATGGCTCGCGCTCGCGGCCGAAGCGGATGCCGATCTGCCTCGCTCGTTAAGCGGCCAGATAGGACACTCCGCCGGCGGGTGGACGCTCTCCCGCGACCTGCACGTCGCTCACCTGGCCTTGCTGGTCCTGGCTGGTGCCGCCGCCGGCGTTGCGGTGGCATGGTGGGCCTGGTCGCCGGCGGTCGGCTTGATGCGCCTCTTCCTCGCCGTGGTGCTGGTCTGGGTGCTGGGCGACCTGGTCCCGCGCCTGCTGGCTGCGGTGGCGCCGGAGCTCACCCTGCCGGCGCGCCGGGCGGCCGTGGCCACGCTGGTTCCATTTCAGCCGCTGCTGCGGCTGGCGGGATGGGCCGACGCTCGCGCGCGGGAGCGGGCGCCGGTGCAAACGACCAGGCAGGCCGGCGCGGCACAACGCGACATGCTGCTGGGCGTCTTTGCCCTGGCCGATACCACGGTGGCGGAGGTGATGACGCCCCGCATCGACATCATCGCGGTGGACTCCGCCTCCGAGCTCGCGGAAGTGGTCAAGACACTCCAGAGCTCGGAGCATGCCCGTTTGCTGGTGTACGACGGACACCCGGATGAGGTCGTCGGGGTCGTGTATGCCAAGGACATCCTGGCATTGGGACCCACGGACACCCGGCACTGGCGAACGCTCATCCGGCCCGCGGCGTTCGTGCCCGAGGCCAAGACACTCGACCGCCAGGTGCGCGATTTTCAGCGCGGGCCGAGCCACCTGGCGGTGGTGGTGGACGAATTCGGAGGCACGGCCGGGATTGTCACGCTGGAGGACATCCTGGAGCAGATCGTCGGTGAGATCCAGGACGAGTACGACACGGACGAGGTGGCACCGATCCAGGTGATGAGCGAGGACCAATGGCGGGTCGAGGGCGGAGTGGCCCTGACCGAGCTGGAGTCCACACTGGGTCACAGCTTCGACCGCGACGACGTGAGCACGGTCGGCGGGCTGGTACTGGCGGAGTTTGGCCGGGTGCCCCGCGTGGGCGAATCGATCGATGTCGAGGGATTCCGGCTGGTGGTCGAGCACGTCATCCGCCGCCGGGTCAAACGCATCGCGGTTCACCGCCAGCCGCTCGAGGCCACAGTTGCTTCGGAGAAGGCCGGCCGATGACCTGGCTCGCGATCGCGCTGGGAATCGCGCTTACTGCCTTTGGCGCTACGGCGGGCGCGGCCCTTATCACGGTGAGCCGGGCGGAGCTCACCCGGGCCGTCGGCCGGAGGCTGCGCGGGGCAGCACCGTCGCTCAGCGGGCTGGCCCAGATCGACTACTACCTCACCGCGGCCTCGGCCACCACGTCGCTGGGCGTCCTGTTGGTGGGTGCGTCAGTGCCCGGTCTCCTGGCTGGGTCCGGCGCGCCCCGCCTGGTTGTGGCGGTGGCGTTGCTTGCGGTGCCCCTGGTCCTGTTCGCCGCCTATCTGGTTCCGCGCTGGCTGACGCAGCCCCGAGCCGAGACGGTGGCCGACCGGGTCATCCCCATTCTCCGTCCCTGGTCCCGGGTCCTCGGCCTCGTGTTGCCGGCCCGGACAGCCACCCGGCCGACCGATCTTCGTTCCATCTGGCGGGAGGGTGCCGCCGTCGGCGTTGCGGACGATCAGGAGCTGATGATGGTCGGCGGGGTCATGGCCTTCAGCGCGCGGCCGGTGCGCGAGGTGATGACTCCTCGGACCGACATCGTCGCCATCGTGGAGAATGCACCGCTGGAGGAGATTCGCCTGGTCTTCGCCGGCAGCGGGTACAGCCGGATCCCGATCTTCCGGGAGACCCTCGACGACATCATTGGCATGCTCCACGCCTTCGATCTCTTCAAGCTCAAGCCGGGAGATCCTCTCCCTATCCGCCCGGTGGCGGTGACACCGGCCAGCCGGAGCTGCGGCGACCTCCTGCTCGATATGCAGCGTGAGCGGCGCCATCTGTCCGTGGTGCTCGACGAGTTCGGCGGCACGCTCGGCATCGCCACGCTGGAGGATCTGCTGGAGGAGCTGGTCGGCGAGATCTTCGATGAGCACGACGAGGAGGTTCATGCGGCGCCCAGTGCCATCGGGGCCGTGTTCGAGACCGACGGCAATGTGTCACACGAAGCCATTCAGGAGCGATTTGGGGTGCTCCTGCCCTCCGGGCACGCCACCACCATCGGCGGCCTGCTGGTCGAGTGGGCAGGCCGGATACCGGGCGCCGGCGAGCGGTTCGTGGTGCGGGGCCTGGAATTCGACGTCATCCAGGCATCGCCAACGCGCATCGAGCGCCTGTTGATCCGCTCCGGTCCCAGCCCCGCGGTTTCACTCCTTCCGGGCACGCCATGAAGAAGCTGCTTCAGCCTTCCGGGCACGTCATGAAGAAGCTGCTCCAGAAAATGGTAGACCTGGTGCGGAAGGGAGAAATGGCGCTGTTCGTCCGCCGGGCGCATGACATCGAGCCGGCGGACCTGGCCGAGGTGCTGTCCGCCCTGGACGAAGACGACCGCCTGGCCGCGGTGCAGGCGCTGCCGGCGGAGCTTTCCAGCCATGCCTTGGCCGAGATGCCGGAGGAGGCGCACGCCTCCGAGACCCTGGCCGCGCTCGATCCGGGGCAGGCGGCGGAGATCGTCGGAGAGCTGGACGACGACGACGCGGCCGACATACTGGGCGAGCTCGATCAGCATCAGCAGGAGCAGATCCTCTCCGGCGTCCACGCCCGGGCAGAGGTGGATCAGCTCCTCCGCTATGACGAGGAGACCGCCGGCGGGCGGATGACCACCCACGTGGTGTCCGTCCCCGACACGGCCACCGCGGAGCACGCGCTGGAAGAGATCCGCCGGCAGGCGGAGGAGGTGGAGGACTTCTACCAGGTGTTCGTGGTGGACAAGGACGGCAGGTTGGTCGGGGTCCTGCCATTCAAGGATCTGGTGATCAGCCGGCCGGACCGGCCGGTACGGACGTTCATGGCCGACGCTGATATTTCCGTCACGCCGGACCTGGACCAGGAAGAAGTCGCCCGCCTGATGGCGCGCTACAACCTTCCCAGTGTGCCGGTGGTGGACGACCAGGGGCGACTGTTGGGCCGGGTCACCTTCGACGATGTAATCGACGTGGTGGAAGCCGAGACCACCGAGGACCTGCTCAAGTTCGGCGGCGTTTCGGCGGACGAGGATCTGGCCGCCGGCTGGAAAACCGCGGTCCGGAGCCGCCTGCCGTGGCTCTCGCTGAACCTGCTCACCGCGTTTCTCGCCGGCGGAGTGGTGTACCTGTTTCAGCATACCATTCAGGAGACGCTGGCCCTGGCCGTCTGGATGCCCATCATCGCTGGCATGGGGGGTAATGCCGGCACTCAGGCGCTCGCCGTCACGGTCCGGCGGCTCGCGCTGGGGCTGATCCCGGTGGACGTGTTCACCCGGGTGGTGGGTAAGGAGATCCTCGTGGGCCTGACCAACGGCCTCGTCATGGGCCTCGCCGTCGGAACCGTGGCGGCTCTGATGGGCGAAGGCCACCGCCTCGGCCTGGTGGTTTTCCTCGCCATGATGGGCAACCTGGCGGTAGCCGGATTCGCCGGCGCATTCATTCCGCTTGTCCTGGAGCGATTCGGCATCGACCCCGCGGTTGCCTCCTCGATCTTCGTCACGACGTTCACCGACGTCTGCGGCTTCCTGCTGCTGCTTGGCCTGGCCGGCGGGATGCTGCTCTAATTGGAGTCATTGCTAGGGCGCCAGGGCCCCGAAGCAATCCTAGGACTGAACACGCGTAAAGGCGGGGTCCCGGTCTGCTCGTCCCGAAGCTCGTAACCACACTCAAGACCTACAACCGCGAACAGTTCGTCGCGGACCTCACCGCCGGCGTCATCGTCGGCATCGTGGCGCTTCCCCTCGCCATCGCCTTTGCCATCGCCAGCGGCGTCACCCCCGATCGGGGCCTCTACACGGCCGTCATCGCCGGCTTCATCATCTCCGCGCTCGGCGGCTCCCGGGTGCAGATCGGCGGGCCGACCGGCGCCTTCGTCGTGATCGTCTACGGCATCGTGCAGAAGTTCGGGGTTGATGGACTGCTGGTCGCCACGCTCATGGCAGGCCTGTTCCTGATCGGCCTGGGCCTGGCCCGGGTCGGGGGGGCCATCAAGTTCATCCCGTTTCCGGTCGTTACCGGCTTTACCAGCGCCATCGCGACGATCCTGACCATCCAGCAGCTCCGCGACGTGCTGGGGCTTCGGCTGCCGTCCGCGCCGCCGGAGGTGATCGAGCGGTTGCTGGTTTACGGGCACAATATCGGGACGACCAACCCTTATGCGGTGGCGATCTCCGTCGGCACCCTTCTGATCATGGCGCTCTGGCCCAGAATCGGCCGCAAGATTCCCGGGCCGTTTGTTGCCCTGATGGTGATGACGGTGGCGGTTCAGCTCCTCCACCTTCCGGTGGAGACCATTGGGTCCCGTTTCGGTGAGATCCACGCCGGGTTCCCCCGGATCTCACTGCCCTCGACTTCTCTGGCCCAGGTTCGGGAGCTGGTCGGGCCCGCTATGGCCATCGCCGCGTTGGGCGCCATCGAGTCGCTGCTGTCGGCGGTTGTGGCCGATGGTATGATCGGAGGGCGACATCGCTCCAACATGGAGCTGATCGCGCAGGGTGTCGCCAACATCGCTTCGCCGCTGTTCGGCGGCATCCCCGCCACGGGCGCCATCGCCCGAACCGCGACCAACGTCAAGAGCGGGGGCCGGACTCCCGTGGCCGGTATCGTCCATGCCTTCACCCTCCTGATCATCACGCTCTTCCTGGGGCACTGGGCCGCGCTGATTCCGCTGGCGACGCTCGCCGCCATCGTGCTGTGGGTCGCGTACCGGATGGCGGAGTGGCGGGTCTTTCGGAGCGAGCTCAGCGCGCCCAAGAGCGATGCCATCGTAATGGTGGTGACGTTTCTACTCACCCTCCTGGTGGATCTGACCGTCGGGATCGGGGTGGGGATGGTGCTGGCTTCGTTCCTCTTCATGAAGCGGATGGCCGAGGTGACCAATGTGACCCTGGTCTCCCGGGAGATCCAGGACGCCGGTTCCAGCAGCGATCATTCCGGCGCCATTTATCGCCGGACCAGTCCCCCGGGCGTCGAGGTCTACGAGATCAACGGACCTTTCTTTTTCGGGGCCGCCGAGAAGTTCAAGGATACGCTGAGCGAGGTTTCGAGGAAGCCCAAGGTGCTGATCATCCGCATGCGCCACGTGCCCGCCATCGACTCCACCGCGATGCACGCGCTCCGCGATCTGGTGAGGCGGACGCGGCGGGACGGAACGCTGGTGCTCTTCTCCGAGGTGCACACGCAGCCACTGGTGGCGCTGGAGCGGTCGGGCCTGCTGGGTGAGATTGGAGCGGAGAACCTGTTCGACGACGTGGATCAGGCGTTAACCGAGGCCGGCGCTCACCTCGGACTTCCTTCTCAGCCACAGAAGAGATAGATGCACTTACAGCACCTTCTCATCCAGTACGGACTG
>DATBSM010000144.1:0-8683 GCA_036559785.1 Gemmatimonadales bacterium | reverse complement strand
AGTCGAACAGGAAGCCGAGCGTAAAGTCGTGAAAGTCGATGTCGTTGGAGAACGACATCTGGAAGTCGGGATTGGCGTCGCCCACCTTGCCCGCGATCGGGTTTCCCGCGGCGTCAGTGCCGACCAGTCCGAAGATCTGGGTCGGCGAGCTGTCCTTCTCGATCTGGAAAGTTCCCAGCGAGAGCGCAAATCCGCCGGTCTGGAACGTGGGCACGTTCAGCTCGGTGACCTTGACCTTGTTGGCATAGAATGTGGTCCGGAAGATCCAGTTCACATCCCTGCTCTGAACCGGTTGCAGCGTCAACGAAGCCTCAACCCCCCGGTTACGCATCCGGCCACCGTTGCCGAAGACACGGAGCTCCTGGCCCACCGACGGCGCAACGGTCTGCTCCAGGATGAGGTCTCGGATATTGCGCTGATACAGCGTCAGAGTCAGCTCGGCACGCCCATGCGCCAGCGCGGCATCGAAGCCTCCCTCGAACTCCTCCTGCCGCTCCGGCTGGATGGTGGGATCGCCGGCCCGGTTGCCGATGTAGGTGCCAAACTGACCTCCGATGGTTCCGGTGGTGTCGGTCACGAACTTCGATCCGAACAGGGCTCGATTTCCGGTCTGCCCGTAGGCGCCCCGCAGCTTTAGCTCGTCCACGCCGCCGAAGGGGCGAACAAACCGGTACGAGGCCGCCAGCTTGGGATAGTAGAAAAACTTCTCAGTGTCCCCGTTCGAGCTGCTGCGGTCGGCTCGCACGCCTGCCGTGAGCAGCAGCCGCCGGTTCGCCAGGAGCACTTCCTCCTGCCCGAAGATGCCCAGGTCCCTGACCGGCTCGAGCCGCGAGGATACGGTCTGGCTGGTCGTCTGTTGCGGACTCGTCTGTCCCGCCAGGAGCGTGCGCGCCAGAATCTGGGTGGCGTACAGCCGCCGGTCCTCGTACTGGATCCCGGCAGAGGTGGTAAACTGGGTACCCTCATCCGACGCCGCCGGATTATAGGTATGACTCAGATTGAGTGCGGCGTTCAAGTTCCGGTTCGACGATTTGCCGACCACCACCGTTCCCGGCTGGCCATCGTCATCCTCGAACTGGAGCTCGGGAGGAGAGACCAGATTGTTGTCCTGCTGGAAATAGTCCACCCCGCCGATGCCGGTCAATTGCAGAGTGCTCTTAGCTGAGCGGAAGGGAGTCCACCGGAGCGTCGAGGTGCCCAGGAGCCGCCAGACATCTTCTTCGTTGGTAAGGAAGTTGAAGGTCTGGAGCGGATTGCTGGCGGCGAAGATGTTAACCGGGAAGTCTGCTGCCAGCAGGTTGTCCTGAATGCCACCGGCCGGGGTAAGGTTGATGAAGCTGGGAGTAGCCGAGAAGGCCACGTAGGGGCTGGTGCCGGAATTGTCGTTGTTGGACAACCCGCGATCCGACGTACTGTGGGTTCCATCCACATTGACCTGGAGCTGGAAATTACTGCCCAGCTCCTGATCGAGGTTGGACCGGAGCGACTGTTTCTGGTACCCGGTCCCGAGGGCAATTCCCGCGTCGTCCTTGACCAGACCGGAGACGTAGTACCGGGTATTCTCGGTGCCACCACTCACGCTGGCATTGGTCTCGTACGAGAGCGATTGGCTACCGTAGAGCTCGTCCTCGAAGTTGTACGATACCCCTGGCTGGAACGCGGCGGTGACCCCAGCCGTATCCGAGAAGACCGACAGCGCCTCCGCCAGAGTGCCGAAGGTCCGTGAGCCAAGCTCGTTGGCCCGGGAGGAGAAGCCGAGCTTCTGGGACAGGCCGAACTGGGGCTTGCCGGCCCTGCCTCGTTTGGTGGTGATGATGACAACGCCGTTGGTGGCCTTGGAGCCATAGATCGCGGCGGCCGACCCCCCCTTCAGGACCTCGACCCGCTCGATGTCTCCGGGATTGAGATCGGCAATACGATTGACGGGGTTGTCCTGGTTCCGCGGGTTTCCGCCGCACTGGGCGCAGCTGATGGCGTTCTGGCCGTTGGGGATGGCCACATTGCTGACCACGATGCCGTCCACCACGAACAATGGATCCACCGTGCCGTTGATGGTGGACACGCCCCGCAGGTTGAGCTGCATGCCACCACCGGGGGCGCCGGAGTTGGCCTGGATGTAGGCGCCTGGAATTTTGCCCTGGAGCGCGCCCTCGATGGTCTGGGCCGGCGCCCGATTCAGCTCCTCACCGGAAACCGTGGCCACCGCGTTCGGCAGATTCTGCCGCTCGATCCCGGTAGCCTGACCGGTAATGACGATCTCCTCGAGCCTGAAAGGGTCGGGATCGAGCGCGGCATCGGCCGTCGTCTGGCCGGCCGGTACCTCGACCTGGCGTCGCTTGTATCCGATCGCCCGGACGACCAGTGTCCGATCGCCATCCGGCGCGTTGAGGACATAGCTGCCGTCATCGCTGGTCTCAGCCACGATGCCTGTGCCGGTGACCGCGACGGTGGCTCCCCCGAGACCCTGCTCGGTCTGGGCATTGGTCACCCGGCCGCTGATCTGACGGACCTGAGCCGCAACCACCTGAGCAGTCAGGAGGAGGAGCGAGAGGAAAGTGCCGCACACGCGCAGTGTCATGGCGCCTCCGATAATTCTGGGTAGTTCGTTTTTTGGAATTGTCACTACAGTGCACCGCGGCGGAACGCCGCGCAAGGAGTCTCAGTCCCCCCTCTCGGCGCGGCCACGCAATAGCCACCACACGGTGAGTGCCGCCAACCGAACGGTTTGACTATCCTGATCGACAGCGGGGTTCAACTCCACCACGTCGGCTGAGGTGACCGCGGGACAGCGCCCGGCGGCGGCGGCAGCCGCAAGCCAGAGGTCACTGGTCAAACCGGCCGAGGTGGGAGCGCTCACGCCCGGTGCCTCCGCATCGCTGACCGCGTCCAGGTCGAACGAGACCAGAGCCGGGGCAGTCAGTCCCAGGTACAGCTCCGCGATGGCCGCACCGGTCACCTCCTCCCGCCACACTGCTCGCCCGTGTTGCCTGACGTATTCCAGATGTGCCCGGGCAACTGACTGGGGCTGCAGCCCCGCCACGGTATAGCGGCGGCACATTCCGGATGGATCCTCGATGGCCTGGCGGAATGGCGATCCGGAATGAGCCTGCCCGTCCTTGAGCTCCCGAACGTCCGCGTGCGCGTCCCAGTTGAGAATTTCGACGGCGCGTCCCGCGCGTGCATACCCCTGGAAATGACCGTATGACGTCTCGTGTCCGCCGCCCAACACAACCGCGAAGGCGCCCTGTTCCAAATAGGGAGCCAATGCCTCGCCCAGATGTTTCTGATCGAACTCCAGGTTGCGTGAGATTTCCAGATCGCCCAGGTCGCGGGTTCGGCACAGCAGATCTTCGAACTGCTCGGACCGGGGATCGGCGGTAAGACGGTAGAGCGCGGGACGCACCGCCTTGGGGCCACCGGCGGCCCCGACCCTCCCGCCGTTGCGGCGAACCCCTTCATCCGAGGGAAAGCCGAGCAACACCGCACGAGGCGGGTCGTTCTTCCCCAGACGGCTCCCCAACAGGCGGCCCAGCCGTGGATCGTCCGGTGCCGTGTCGGGAATCGGAGTGGCAGGCGAGATAATCCGCGTCATGGCGCCTTCCAGCGCTGAATGCCGCCAACCACGGTCATGACGCACGCGTTGGGGCGGAAGTGATAGAGCCAGTGATTGACATCGGGCGCGTCAATGAGCGCAAAGTCCGCCGCCTTGCCCGCCTTCAGCGAGCCGACCTCACGCTCCCGACCAACCGCGCGCGCGGCATGGATCGTAGCCCCCTTCAACGCCTCGGCCGGTGTCATGCGCTGCAGGGTGCAGGCGAGGTTAAGCGCGAGCGGCAGATGAAAGCTGGGCGCGGACCCGGGGTTGAAGTCGGTTGCCACAGCTACCGCCACGCCCGCCTCGATCAGCCGCCTCGCAGGCATGGGTGGCTGCGCCAGGTACAACGAAGCAATCGGCAGGCTCACCGCGACCACACCCTTCGTGGCCATCCCCCGGATTCCCGCCTCTGAGATGTGCTCCAGATGATCGGCAGATATGGCACCCAGCTCCGCGGCGAGCTCGGCGCCACCGCAACTGGTCAATTGATCGGCGTGCAGCTTGGCGGAAAGCCCGGATTGCTGTCCGGCCCGAAGGATCCGCCGGGCCTCGCCTACGCTGAACGCCGACTCCTCCACGAACACGTCACAGCAGGCCGCCAGCTTCTCCTTCGCCAGCTCCGGGATCATGCGATCGGCCAGCAGGTCCACATATCCGGCACGGTTGTCCCGGAACTCCGGAGGAACGACATGCGCGCCGAGAAACGTCGGTACCAGGCGGACCGGCTGTTCTTTCGCCAGCTCACGATAGACCCGGAGCAGCTTCCGCTCGGCATCGGGCTCGAGGCCGTAGCCGCTCTTGCACTCCACGGTGGTGACGCCGAGCGTGAGCATCTCTCGGAGAAACCCGGCGGCCCGCCGCAGCAGGTCCGCTTCGGTAGCCGCTCTGGTCTGCCGTACGGTGGACATGATGCCGCCACCATCGCGCGCGATTTCGAGATAGCTGCGACCTCTGATGCGCTGCTCGAATTCGTCGGCTCGCCACCCGGCAAAGGCGAGGTGCGTGTGGCAATCCACCAGCCCGGGAATTACCAGCCGCCCCCCCGCGTCCAGCCGCTCAGCACGCCCATACTCCGCCGGCAATTCCTTCTGGGGACCGACCCACCGGATGACGCCCCCATCCCACGCCATCGCGGCGTCGGAGATGGCGTGGATGTTGTCCTGCCCGCCCTCAGCACGACAGGTGGCGAGCTGGCCGATGTTAACCAATACCGTCATGAGAAGCCTGAGCGGTAACCATGGGGAGGTCCACCCCGCGCTCCTTGGCGGTCTGTATGGCGAGCTCGTAGCCGGCATCCGCATGCCGCATGACGCCGGTGCCCGGGTCGGCGGTGAGGACCCGCTGCAGCCTTTCATCCGCCGACACGCTGCCATCGGCTACCGCCACCATCCCCGCGTGGATTGAGTAGCCGATGCCGACCCCACCGCCGTGATGAATGGAGACCCAGCTGGCACCGCAGGCGGTGTTGAGCAGAGCATTGAGCAGCGGCCAGTCGGCGATGGCGTCGGATCCGTCCCGCATGCCTTCAGTCTCGCGGTTGGGCGACGCAACCGACCCGGTGTCCAGATGGTCTCTGCCAATCACGATCGGCGCTGCCACCTTGCCCTTCTTCACCAGCCAGTTGAACCGCAACCCCATCTCCGCGCGCTCGCCGTACTCCAGCCAGCAGATGCGCGCCGGCAAACCCTGGAAGGCGATGTGCTCCTGCGCCTGCCGGATCCAGCGGGCTAGGCCCGCGTTCTTGGGGAAAGTCTCCAGCACCGCCCGGTCGGTCTCGGCGATGTCCGCCGGGTCGCCGGAAAGCGCCACCCAGCGAAAGGGGCCGGCACCGCGGCAGAAGAGCGGGCGAATGAAGGCGGGCACGAATCCCGGCACGTCGAACGCCTCCCGCATCCCGCGCCGGTCGGCTACCTGTCCCCTCAGGTTGTTTCCGTAGTCGAAGACAACCGAGCCCTTCGCCTTCAGGTCGAGCATTGCCCGGACGTGCACGGTCATCGAATCCAGGACCCGGTTTTCATAGCCCGCAGGATCCGCTGCTCTGGCGCGCGCCGCGGCATCGCAAGTCATGCCCACCGGGATGTAGCCCAGTTGGAGGTCATGCGCCGAGGTCTGGTCAGTCACCACATCGGGCGTCACGCCGCGGCGCACGAGCTCGGGCAGTACCTCCGCAATGTTCCCTACCAGGCCTACCGACAGCGGCCGCCTCCACGCCCGGGCGTCTTCAACCAGCTTGAGCGCCGCGTCGAGATCGGTCTCCAGCCGATCGCAGTAGCGGGTGTCCACCCGGCGCTGAATTCGCGCCTCGTCCACATCCACACCGAGAAAGGCCGCGCCATTCATCGTCGCTGCCAGCGGCTGGGCGCCCCCCATCCCACCGAGCCCCCCGGTGACCACCAATCTTCCCTCGAGCGTGCCGCCGAAATGTTGCCGGGCGCACTCGGCAAACGTCTCGTAGGTGCCCTGGAGGATCCCCTGGGTTCCGATATAGATCCAGGAGCCCGCGGTCATCTGACCGTACATCGTCAGCCCGAGGGCGTCGAGCCGGCGGAATTCGTCCCACGTGGCCCACCGGGGGACGAGGTTCGCATTGGCGATCAGCACTCTGGGGGCCTGGTCGTGGGTCCGAAACACCCCGACCGGCTTGCCGCTCTGAACCAGCAAGGTCTCGTCGTTCTCCAGTCGCCGGAGCGTGGTGACGATCCGCTCGTAGCACTCCCAGTTCCGAGCCGCCTTGCCCCCACCTCCGTAGACGATCAGCTCCTCGGGTCGCTCCGCAACCGCCGGATCGAGGTTGTTCATCAGCATCCGAAGCGCGGCTTCCTGATGCCAGCCTTTGCAGGAGACAGCGGTGCCGGTGGGTGCTCTAATCGCGTGATGAGTCGCTGTGGCCACGAGAAGTCCTGTAAGGCTGATAAGGGAAGACCCAAGGCTAGCCATCTCCCCAAACCCCTGCAACCTTTTGGGCCACTGGATGATCCAATCCCGCGAAATGACTGAACTCGGCCTTGGAGTGGCAACCCTGGCGCACGAACAGACCGGTAGGCCCGATTCGGACGCTGTGGATGCAACGCTGGCCGCCAGCGGCGATGCAAGCGCATTCGAGCGGCTGTACCGGAACCATGTGCCACGGGTCTACAGCCTGGTTCGGCGCATGCTGAACGATGACGACGCCGACGAGGTCACTCAGGACATCTTCGTCCGGGCCTGGCAGAAGTTGGGCACCTTTCGGGGAGAAGCCGCCTTCGGCACCTGGCTCCACCGACTGGCCGTGAACGTTATTCTGGCGCGGCGCGAGACGCTGGGCACCAGGCGAAAGCGATACCTGGAGGGTGACGCGGCGTTGGAGACGATCCCCACTCGGCGGCCCGGACCGGAGCTGGCGATGGACTTCGAGTCGGCCATGGAACGCCTGCCCGACGGTGCAAGAGAGGTGTTCGTGCTGCATGATGTCGAGGGCTATCGCCACGAGGAAATCGCCGAGATGCTCGGACTGGCAACCGGAACTTCGAAGTCCCAATTGCATCGAGCCCGGCTGGCCTTACGCCGGCACCTCGATCGCTAGAAGGGGGAAAGACGATGAGCGATCACTGGATGGACCAACTGTCGGAGTATCTGGACGGCGAGCTGCCGGCCACTGATCGGGCCGCGCTCGAGGCGCACCTCGAGACCTGCTCCGACTGCTCTGCGGTGCTGGACGACCTCCGCCGAATCGTTGATCGAGCCCGAGGAGTTGAGGAATATGTCCCCAAGCGCGATCTCTGGCCCGGCATCGCCGGCCGGATCGGCGCCACGCCTGCCATGACTCCGCGGATCGGACGCAGGTGGAGCTTCTCCATGCCACAGCTGGCGGCGGCCGCCATTTTCCTGATGACGCTGTCCGGCGGCACCGCCTGGCTCCTCCGGTCCAGCGCCCTGTCTCCAAACGCCGGCCCCATTGCCACGGCGCCAGCTCCGGCCGGGGCACCCGTCGCCATCAACGCGAGCAACAGCGCCTCACAGAGCTACTCGGCGGCCATCGCCGACCTGGAACGGGTGCTGGCGGGCGGAAGGGGCCAGCTCGACACCACGACGGTGAGGGTGATCGAGCAGAACCTGGCCGCGATCGATCGGGCGATCGCGCAGGCCCAGCAGGCGCTCCTCGCTGACCCGGCAAACCTGTACCTCAACACGCACCTGGCCGAGACGATGCGGCGCAAGCTCGACCTCCTGCGCCAAGCCGCCACTCTCGTCCCCGTGAGCTGAAAGGACCCCGAATCGTGCTACTCACTATGGTTGCCGCCCTCACGCTTGCCGCCGCGCAGCAGACCGACACCACCGTCACTGCCGAGCGCGGACAGCGACTCCAGGTGAACGCGTACGGTGGCGACGTGACCGTCCGCTCCTGGAATCGAAACGCGGTCCGGGTCGAAGCAACCACCTCGTCCCGAACCAGGGTAGAGGTCTCCAGCACGTCCACCGCCGTGAGTGTCCGAACCCAGGGGCGGCACGGGCCACCTACGGAAATCGACCTCCGGATCAGCGTGCCGGTCTGGATGGCTCTGAGCCTGTCAGGCGTGCACACCGACGCCACGGTTGCCGGCACGCGGGCACCGATCGCGGTGGAAACGGTCGAAGGGGAAGTGAAGGTCACGGGCGGCGATGGCCTCATCTCCCTCCGGTCGGTCCAGGGCTCGATCTCCCTGCAAGGAGCGCGGGGCAGGATCAGTGTCAACTCAGTGAACGAGGACGTCCAGGTCAGCAACTCCGCCGGAGAGATTTTGGCGGAAAGCGTGAACGGCGAGATCACGCTGGATGGGGTCGATGCCGCAACCGTGGATGCCAGCACCGTCAACGGTGATATCTCGTACGCCGGACCCATTCGCAATGGAGGGCGTTACTCGTTATCCACCCACAACGGTGACATCACTCTGCCAGTGGCCGAGGGCACGAGCGCAAACGTGGCCGTGTCGACCTTCAACGGAGAGTTCGAATCCGAATTCCCAGTGCCCCTGAGCGGCACGCGGAAGGGCAAGGGGTTCAACTTTACGCTGGGGTCCGGCAGCGCCCAAGTCACGCTGGAGTCGTTTCAGGGCACCATTGAGCTAGTCC
>DATBSM010000143.1:0-7230 GCA_036559785.1 Gemmatimonadales bacterium | reverse complement strand
CGCTGGAGGAGAAACGCCGACCATCCGATTTCGGAGATGCTGAAGGGGTGGTCCTCGATCGGATCCACCTCGCTATAGAGACGCCCTCCGATGCCGAATTCCGGCTTGCCCTGGATTCTGAAATCGGCGCGGGCCATGTATCCGAAGTCATTTGGAGCTCCAGTCTGCCCCGTGGTGCGCAGAATCCCGCGCAGATCAAGACGAGCATAGGTTGTGGCAGAGGGCCGGAGCTCGAACATCGGGCCGAAGAGGATAGGCAGTCCCTCGATTCGGTTATACGTCCCCCCCGTCGCGAGCGACAGCGTGGTCCGGATTCGGCCGACCTGAAACGAGGTGCGTGCCGTCGCCAGTTCGCCGAGCGAGCGGCGCCGCTCCCGTAACGCCAGCCACCCTTCCGTGGTGCGAATGACCGGTGCCGCATCCCAGTACACCCGCTCCAGCCCGAAATGCTCGACCTGCTCGGACCGGATGAGCCGACCCCCCACGACCAGGATGTCACCCTGTACCGCCGCTCCGGGCAGGAGGTACAGGGTGCCATTGGCCACGGTGACCGGCCCGGTCACTCGCCCGGCAATACGGAGCGAGCCCCGGAACAGCGCCAGCTTGCCCTCGAACCGGCTACCGGCCGGAAGGGTGACGTCTCCCTGCATCCGGGTTGCGGCCGAGTCGTTGTAGAGGGTAATCAGCTCAGCCACCACCTCGGGCGGCGGACCCGCGCGAACCAGGGAGTCGGTCGGAGGGGCGTTGGGGTCGATCACGATGACGCTGTCCTGCGCCCACCCGGGCGAGGCCAGCACCAGCATCAGGCCGGCTATGAGCAGGCGCATGAAGCTCTCGAGGGGAATGAGTGGCTACAGCTCGGAGTCGGCGCTTTTCTCCAGTCCCAATCGCCGCATCCGCCGGTAGAGGTTGGCGCGATCAGTCTGAAGGACTCTGGCGGCTTCGGCCATGTTGTGCTGAGCTTGGGTGAGGGCCGCCATGATCAAACCGCGCTCGAATTCGTCGAGGGCCTGGCTCAGCGGCCGACCCAGCAGCGCCATCAAGGATGTCGTCGCGGGGCCGGCAGGAGCGCCCCGGATGACCTGGCGGACCACGGTGGCATCCACCACCGGACCGCTGAGAATGCTCAGCCGCTCCACCAGATTGGCCAGCTCCCGCACGTTGCCGGGCCAGGAATACGAGGCGAGGGCATCGAGCGCTGCATCGGTGAACCGCGCGGCATGGCGTGGCCGGACTCGCTCGGCTAAGTGCGCGACCAAGGCAGGCAGATCCTCCAAGCGCTCTCGCAGTGGTGGCAGGTGGATCGGAAAGACGTTGAGCCGGAAGAAGAGATCCTCCCGGAACGCGCCCCCGCTCACTGCCTCCTCGAGCTGCCGGTTGGTGGCGGCGATGACCCTGGCGTCTATCCGCATCATCGTCTCGGCACCGATGCGTTGCAGCTCTCCGGTCTCGAGAGTCCGGAGTAGCTTAGCCTGAGCCTCCTGGCTCAAGTCGCCGACCTCGTCGAGAAACAGCGTCCCGCCATGGGCAAGCTCGAATCGTCCCAGCCGGCGCTCCGTCGCTCCGGTGAAGGATCCTCTCTCGTGCCCGAACATCTCGGATTCGACGAGATCACGCGGAATCGCGGCGCAGTTGACGGTCACGAATGCCCGTCCTGCACGCCGACTCGCAGCATGGATAGCCGCCGCCACCAGCTCCTTGCCGGTACCCGACTCGCCGGTGATGAGCACCCTCGCTTCCGTGGGGCCCACTCTCGAGATCAGGGCGGCCACCTGCTGCATCGCGGGGCCACCACCGATCAGGGCGGCCCGCCGACCCAGCTCGGCGTGTAGTGCACGATTTTCCGCCTGTGTGCGATTCAGCTCGAGCGCCGCCCGCACCGTGACCAGGACTCCCTCGGGGCTCAGCGGCTTCTCCAGGAACTGGAACGCACCGAGCTTGACCGCGCGCACCGCATCGGTGAGCTGGGCCTTGCCGCTCATCATGATCACAGGCGCCAAATGGCCTCGATCGCGCATCCGGGTCAGAGTCTCGAGGCCGTCCGGCCCGGGCGGCATCATCAGGTCGAGGAGCACCACGTCGGGATCTGCCTGGTCCATCAGGAGCAAAGCAGCGTTACCGTTGGGCGCCTCGGTGACGTTGAAGCCCTCGTTTCGCAGCAATGCGCCCAGCATTCGCCGGATATTGGCTTCGTCATCGACCAGGAGGAGCTGTTCGCTTCCGCTCACTGGGGCCGCATCCGTATCACGAAGGTCGCGCCGCCGCCGGGGGTCTCCGTAACGCCGATCGTCCCGCCGTGCATTTCGATGGTCTGCTTGACCAGCGCCAGGCCGAGCCCGGTGCCTCCGGGCTTCCCGGTGAAATAGGGATCGAAGATCTGCTCCGCCGCATCGGCCGGTACCCCGGGCCCCCGGTCCGAAATCTCGATCCGCACTCCACCCCCATTGTCTGGCGCGGCGCTGATGTCGAGCGAGCCCTGCTCCTCGCACGCCTCTACCGCGTTGCGCAGGATGTTGCTGAAGGCCCGTCGCAGTGGATCGTAGTGGCCTAGGAGAACGGGTGTCCTGGGATCCAGACTGAGGCGGGCGGTCATGGTCGCCGGCAATGAGGTCCGGGCCAGCTCGGTCAGGAGCTCGGTGAAGTCGACCGGCGCGACGGGGCCCTCGGGGAGGCGGCCGAACTCGGTGAACTCACGGGCCAGCTGCTCCAGGCGGCCCGACTCGGTCACCAGGACCTCGATGGCTTCCCGATGCTCGGCTCCCCCCGACCGCACCAGGGCCGCGACGGCCAGCCGAATAGGCGTAAGCGGGTTTCGCATCTCATGCGCCACCCGGCGGGCCGTCTCCCTGAAGGCCCGGAGCCGTTCGGCCTCAATTTCCTGCGCCCGTGCCCGCTCGAGGGCCGCGGCCATGTCGCGCAGGGCCGTTCGCAGGGCGGCAAACTCCGGGGCTCCCCGGCGAGGGCGGTCGGGAGGAAGCGCCTGCATCCGGCGAATATTTCCGGTCCATCCGATCAGCTCCTCAATCGGCCGGCTGAGCTGACGCGAGAGATGGCCACCGAACCGGATCGACGCGTACACAAACCCCGCACCGACCATGAAGATCACCAGTCCCAGCCCGGCGTAGTAGTAGCGGCTGAATGTCTCGGCTCGCTGCAGCTGGCCGATCGCGCTGTTGAGCCGGGTGGCGTGGTCAGCCAAGGCGCGTCGCTCGGCTGGGCGAAGCCGGGTGGAATCGATGGTGTGGAGGAGCAGTCGGCCGGATTCAGTGACCCCCTCGATCGCGTCGCGCGCACCAGGCGCCCGGGCAGTGGACCGAATGGTCAATCCCCAGCCCAGGATCGCCAGGGCAGTGGGGATCGCGCCGAGACAGATCAGGATGAGCAGGATTCGTTGGTGGAAGGAGAGTCGCATGCCCGAGGTCAAGACCCCGCGGCCCGCCGGTCGGCCCGGATGATGATCGGCGACCCAAACCACCGGGTCAGGCCCAGGAGTCTTGCCGGTGCTTCAGCCATCCGGCTCAGGACGGACTGGTTTGCCCACCGGTGCAGTACCATGGGGAGGAGAAACTGGGGCCGTTCCTTTCGGACGATGAAACCGCGCTCTCTGAAGGCCGAATGGATCTCGGACGGACTGAAAAGAATGAACTCCCGGGTATTCAGCTCGACCGCTCTTTTCAGTTGAAAAAGCTGGGACGACAGCAGATTCACGCTGCGAACAGAAGGGTAGTCCAGGACGACCGAGCGGCGCGCTACCCGGCACAACTCTCCAATCAGCGCAGTCCAGGACACACTGTGCGGCAGCAGCCGGAAGCACACGACTGCGTCGAAGGAGCGGTCCGGATAGGGTAGAGCCAGCAGATTCGCCGCCTCGAACCGGCAACGGCCGCTGGCAGTCAGCGGCTCCAGTCGAGCCCCGCAGACCGGGTCGCTCCCCACCACGGTGACCTCATAACCCGCCTCGACCAGCGGAGGAGCTATCTGTGCGTGTCCTCCGCCCACGTCCAGGATCGAGGCGCCGGCGGGCAGCTCACAGAGCAGCGTGAGGGTAAGGCGGGTCTGGGTCTCCAGAAACCAGCGGCCCACCGCGCCCCTGAAGCGGCGGGCGTAGTCATCCGAAGACGTCCCGATGTCCGCGTCCTCGGCCAAGCCACTGTCATGGCTCGCTCCAGGATCGGGGTTCGGGCTCATGCCAGAAGCTAGACCGCAGCGTTGCCGGTGTCCATCCGCCCCGCGCAGGGGTCCAGACTAGCCGTGGCGCGGAGGGCGACTTACACTCCGGACGATCCTTAATCCATCCGACGTTCGCGGCCGCCGGTCTGCACTGGAGACGGAAATGCGTGTGCTGGTTACCGGAGGAACAGGCTTTACCGGGACCGCGCTGGTCCAGCGGCTCATCGCGCTGGGGCATGCCGTGGTGGCTTTGGACTACAAGGAGGGGCTCCAGTGCGATGCACTGAGGGCTCATGGCGCCCGGGTGGTCATCGGGTCAGTGACAGACGAGCAAGTGGTGGAGCAGAGCATGAAAGGCGTGGAGGTGGTTTTCCACCTCGCCGCTGCTTTTCGCGAGCTGAACAAGCCGGACTCCTTCTATGATGACGTAAATGTCGGCGGCACCCGGGTCGTCCTGTCCGCCGCCCGCCGCCAGGGCGTCCGCAAGTTTGTCTACTGCAGTACCTGCGGTGTTCACGGCAACGTAGATCATCCTCCCGCCAACGAAGACGCCCCGATCCGACCGGCCGACTACTACCAGCGCACCAAGTACGAGGCAGAACCGATTGTCACGCGAGCAACGGAGCCGGGGTTCGAAACCGTCATCCTGCGGCCCGCGGCGATCTATGGACCCGGAGATCCCGAGCGCTTTTTCATGATTTTCCAACGGGTCTTAAAGGGAACATTTCCCATGTTCGGCAGCGGGAAGACCCTCTACCATCCGCTCTATGTGGATAACCTGGTCGACGCGTTCCTCCTTTGCATGCCGCCGGGGGTGGGCAATGGCCGAGCCTACCTCATCGCCGATGAGAGCTATTACTCAATCGAGGAAATCGTTAAAGCGGTCGCGCGGGCGCTCGATGTGCAGGTCCGCATCCCGCGCTATCCGATCCTGCCCGTGGTGGCGCTGGGTCACATCGTCGAGAAGACCTACAGACCGTTGGGACTCGTTCCCCCGATCTTTCCGCGACGGGTCGACTGGTACCGGCAGAACCGCGCCTTCGACATTACCCGAGCTAAACGGGAGCTGGGATACTTGCCGATGATTCAAATGGACGAGGGACTGCGCCGCACTGCCATCTGGTACCGGGAGAGGGGCTATCTGTGAGTGCCGTGTATGGCGCCATCAGGTTACTTCGGGAGGAAAGAACCGAGAGCCAATCGCCTCCCCCACGTGTCGAACCGCGTTGCCGCCATACCTGCCGATGACCGACGGTCGAATGATGTAGAGAGCTCCCAGCACCCCCAGGCTTGCACCTCCGGTGAGCACCAGCACCAGCAGCTGTCCGGCCCCCGCTGCAACAAGGGTCAGCCGCGTTGGGTAGGCGACGGCCGCGGTGAGCAGCCCGAGACCAAACGCCGGCAGCTGAGACGCGGCATAGTCCCGCCACGTCGCGCCCAGCATCCGGAGGCTCATCGCGGCGCCCAGGACGTAGTTCACGGCGATGGCCAGCACCACCCCCGTTGCAACCCCTGTCAGGCCGAAGCGGGTTCCGATCAGACTCCCCGTCAGCACTGCTGCGGCGTAAATCCCGTCGCGCAGGGTGCGGTTCCGCATCGCTCCCATCGCTCCGTCAAGACAGTATGCCATCAGGTAGACGTTTCGCAGCATGATGCCGGCGGTGAGGATCTGGAAGGGCACGATGGTCGGTGCCCACTTTGGGCCGAGCACCAGGCCGACGATCTCGGGCGCCAGCACCACCATGAGCGCGCCGAGCGGGGCGCTCACCAGGCCGAGAACCGCGGCTCCCGTCAGGTAGGTGGAGCGCAGGCGCTCCCGATCGCCCTGTAGCCGTGACATGACCGGAAAAAGCACGCGAGTCGTGACGGTCGCGAAGTAGGTGACCAGAATCAGCATGAGTTTGAAGGCGCGGTTGTAATAGCCCAGGGCCACGATGCCCAGCACCCGGCCCACGACCAGGTTGTCACCCTGGCTGGCGCCGTAGTTGAAGACCCGGGCAAGCGTGAACCCCGAACCGTATCGGAGCAGCTCACGAATCTCCGGGCCGATGCGCGGCCACTTGGGATGAGGCTGGAGTCTCAATAGCGCGGCAGAACGGACGAGATTGAGGCCCAGGGCGCTTCCCACCAGCGCCCAAACCCCGTAGCCGGCGGCCGCCAGCGCCAGAGCCGGCAGCGCGTACCCCAAGGTGAAAGCAGCGACCTCCGCCCGCATCAGTGAGCGCCACGCCAGATGGCGTTGGAGAAGCGCCTCGGCTACCACACCCGGGTTTGCCAGTGCGAAGCTGAAGCTCAGTCCACGAATGACAGGTGTGAGGGCGGCATTCCCCAGGGCGGCTGCCGCCAAGGGGGCTGTGAGCCAGACCAGAGCGGTGGTGAGCACACCGATCACGACGGTGGCGGTGAAGCCTGCCCGTACGTAGCGCGGCGTAAGCTCGGGCCGCTGGATCAGGGCCGCACTGATGCCGTATTGAGAGAGAATGGCCGCCAGGCCGATGTAGACCGACGCGAGGCCAGCCAGACCGTAGTCTTCGGGGACGAGCAGACGGGCCAGGGCCGCGGTGACGACCAGCTGTCCCAGGCCGGTGACGAGCGTTCCGGCATACTGGTTGCCGAGCCCGCTGAAGATCGAGCGAAGCACCGCCGCCTTGTTGGGGCTGCTGGTCACGGGCTCCCTCTGCGGGTGGCCTCTTCGACGATGAGCTCCGCTGCGGCGTGGTATCGGAGCGCCGGGTATCTCACCGGGATTCAGCTGGCGGCGCTTGTCGGTGGACTGCAGCTGACGCCGGGGGCGCACCCCGGCCGTCGAGGTACAATCGGCTCCATATCTCGGTCAGGAGGAGGGACCACAACCGGTAGGCGCGCCCCCGGGAATAGGCCCTCCCTGCTCCCCTGCGTCGCAGCGCCGACACGTAGGACGGATCGAAGAGCCCACGATCGGCAACCGCGGATGGGGACAAGAGCTCGTCGGCCAATCGGTCGAGCACCTCGCTCAGCTGGGCGTCGTGCCTCAAACGGTTGAAGCTTTTCCCGACCTGGAGAATGGAGCGGGGTAGCAGG
>DATBSM010000142.1:0-1892 GCA_036559785.1 Gemmatimonadales bacterium | reverse complement strand
GATTGCTGCCACGAACAGCGGAACCGAGAGGGCGATGAGTGGAATGCCAAGCGTATGACAGAGCCGGTTGATCGGATGCTGGTGACTCCGTCCGTACCGCACGATCCACTCGTCCCAGCTCTTTCCGCCCAGCATGAGGCCTCCCCGACAATGTTGAAACGACCGCAACAGCGTTGGCTACTCCAACACCCGATAGACGACCCAATGCTGGGAGCCGGCCACGATGAACGGAGCCAATGCATCGGAATGCGCGCGAAACTGGGGCGCGCCCATGCTCGCGAGCGCCGCCTCGAAGTCGGCGAGGGACTCGAAGGAGTACTCATCCACAATGTGAGAAGCTGAAGGACCAACGAGGCCGGCTAGTAGACGCGCACCCCGCGCCCGCCGGAACTCGGAGCTGGCGAACTTCTCCGCCCCCCAGGCTCGCATGACTCTTACGGCCTCCCCCTGCTTGCCGTAGACGATGTCGAGATGCCATTGGCAGACTAGCATATCACCCTCATCGTGTGGCCGCTCGGAGCGGCACTACGTGGTCAGCTGACGCGCGATGTCCTGGAGCTGGGCTGCATGCCGCGCTTCGTGCTGACCCACGAACAGCACCCACTGGTACAGGTTGAGGGGCCCGACCAGCGGATGCGGCTGCGTGATCTGACCCAGAGCAAGGCCGTCGACAGCCTGTAACGCGGAGATCAGCGCCTGACGCGACTCACCCAATGCCACCATCCCCTCGGCTGCGGTGAGGCGGCCCCGGGGCATCACGGGCTCCGGCGCGTTGATCCTCCGCCTACGGTCCGTCAGGCGGAGCGGGTCCAGCGCTTCCATGACCGAGCCAACGTCGTTCTCCGGCTCGAGGCCGGCCGCCCTGGCCTGTTCCAGTGAATTGCTGACCAGTCGGGCGATACCACGCTCCACCCGGTGCAAGTGCTCCAGCACCTCGGCGGCCGACCAGGTCGCCGCATCGCAACGCCGATCCCGCATCGCTTCGGGTATCAGCGAGAGCGCGTCCAGGAGCGTGACCCGTTGCCGCTGGGCGTAGTCGAGCAGCTCCGCAATCCTGGGATGCATAGGCAGTAAACTAGTGAATCCTTTGCCATCCGCACGCGTACGGGAACAGGGGTACTCCGTTCACCACCGAGAGACAGAGGGTCCGTGGTAGCACATGGCTGGATAGCCCTGGCCGGCAGCGCCCTGCTGCTCATCTCAGCGCCACGCTTGGCGGCCCAGGACCAGAGGACCGCAATGCTGAATGCCGAGCGGGCCATCTCGGAGCTGAGCCGGGACTCGGGCATTGCGAACGCGGCGCTCAGCAGCTTTCATCGCGACGGCATACTACTGTGGCCCGGAGCGCCGATCGTAGCCGGGACATCCGACCTGAAGCGGCTCCTGGCGGCGCTGCCCACCGACTCACTGCAGTTGACCTGGCAACCGCTCGGTATCGAGCTCTCCCGCGACTCGAGCCTGAGCGTCACGTGGGGAGTCGCCGTGGCCAGCGCCGGCGGCAGCGCACCCACGCCCGAGATCGGCAGTTACATCGCGGCATGGCGGAGGGATGGGACACGCTGGACCATTGCCGCACTGGTCTTCGCCGGACTGCGCCGGCTACCGAAGCCAGCGGCGAGCGGCAAGATACCGCTGAGCAGAAAGCCCATCCAGGCGCGAGGGGCCAGCGCCCCCTTCATCGCCGCCGATATCGCCTTCGCGCGGCTCGCGGCAGACAGCGGGGCGCCGGTGGCCTTCGAACGGTGGGCCGCTCCCGAAGCGGTGACGGTCGGCGACCGAGGGCTTCTGACCCGGGGCCCCGAGGCCATTGGCCGTGCGGTTGACTTCCCCGCGGCGTGGCAGTGGCATCCGGTGGCTGCCGGCGCCGCCCGCAGCGGTGATCTGGGTTGGAC
>DATBSM010000141.1:0-14373 GCA_036559785.1 Gemmatimonadales bacterium | reverse complement strand
TGCTTCCCGATTCGCTCGCCCAGCATCCGGGCGTAGACGCCGGCGTGGAGCGGCAGGAAGGGCGCTCCGAAGCAGGCCGAGAATGTGGCCGCGGGCTCAGTTACGCCCCGCTCCGTCCCTGCTACCTTGGCCGTGTATCCGGAGAGGAAGTGATACATGGCTTGCTCAGGGGTGAGGCGTGCGATCGGGGGCATCACACCGAACGCGTCGGCCGCGAGAAACACCACATTCTTGGGATGTCCGCCGGCCCCGCTGGGCAGGTGATTGGGGATGGCGTCAATCGAATAGCAGGCACGGGTGTTCTCGGTGATGCTGTCAGCGTCGAAGTTCACCGCCCTGGTGGCGGGGTCCAGGACCACGTTCTCGAGCACCGTGCCGAACATCTGGGTGGCGTGGTAAATCTCTGGCTCGGTGTCCGGGCGGAGGCGGATCACCTTGGCGTAGCAGCCCCCCTCGAAGTTGAATACTCCCCGGTCGCTCCAGCCGTGTTCGTCGTCGCCGATGAGCTGGCGGGTCGGATCGGCCGACAGCGTGGTCTTGCCGGTTCCAGAAAGGCCGAAGAAGATGGCTGTGTCGCCGCCCGGCCCGATGTTGGCCGAGCAGTGCATGGGCAGCACCCCCTTGCCCGGGAGGATGTAATTCATGGCCGTGAAGATCGACTTCTTCATCTCGCCCGCGTACCGGGTACCGCCGATCAGGACCACCTTTTTGCCGAAGTTGATGACAATAAAAGTTCCTGTGCGGGTGCCGTGCCTTTCCGGGTCGGCCTGGAAGTCGGGCGCGTGCAGCACAGTGAAGCCGGGCCGGAACTGCGCCAGCTCGGCCGGCACAGCCCGGATGAACATGTTGCGCACGAAGAGCGCATGCCACGCGTTCGGGGTGATGAATCTGACGGCCAGGCGGTAGGCCGGATCGGCGCCGGCGAAGAGGTCCTGGACGAAGACCTCGTGTGCATCCAGATGAGCGCGCACGTCTTCCTGCAGCCGCTCGAACGCCTCGGGATCGAGCCGCACGTTCTTCTCCCACCAGATCCGATCCGCCGTGCCCGGCTCCTCGACCAGGAACTTGTCCTTGGCCGAGCGACCAGTGTGGGGCGCGGTTACTGCCGTGAAGGCGCCTCGGTCGGTCAGGACGCCTTCGCCTCTCCGCAACGCGTGCTCGATCAGCGTCGGTGGTGTCAGATTGGCATGAATTCGGATGGGGAAAAGGCCGTGTTCTACGAGCGTGAGGGTCTCGCGCGGAGCTGCTGTGGTTTCGGCAGTCATGAACTAAAGTATCGGCAGCTTCAGCGCATACTGCAACCTCACCGTGGAGCGACTGTTAGGGTGGGCTCAGTATGGTAGGCGACCTCGGCGGTCGCCCGGTCCCGGGTGCTGAGCTCGGCAACCACGGGATCGCCGAACATGATGTCGTCGGCATTCGGCGAGTGGGCAAAGAGGCCCAGCGAATGTCCCAGCTCATGGGTCGTGGTGAGTGCCATGCATGCATCGACGCCGGGGGCGGCCGGGTCGAATCTGGGGTCGATATAGACCCTGATGGGAGGCACAATCTGGTGCCCGCTGGCGTCGAGCTCGATGTCGGTGGCCCCCTGACATTCCGGCGCCATGAGGCTCTCGAGTCGGGTGACCGAGAGGCCGCCCTTGGGCGCTATTCCGCTGGTCACAATAACATCGGCAACGCTCGAATCCGCCACCAGCTCGCCTCGGAATTCACCGTAAAGGAACGCGGCCTGCCATTGGTCTATGGCGTGCTGGACGTGGACCGGAAGATTCAACGTGTCCTCGGCCCAGAACCGCACTGGCAGCCGGGCTTGCGGCCAGTGGAAACTCAGGGTGTCGGGCCCGCTCGCGGTGGCGACGATCCGCCGCCACTCATAGGCACTGCTCCGGCTCGGGGCCGCTATGTCGACGCAGGAGAGTAGGCCTGATCCAGCGGCCAGACAGAACAGAAGCAAGACATGGCGCGCGCTCATCGGTGACCCCGCGCCAATCCGATGGCCAACCCGATTCGCTGAACGCCTTGACTCTGACTAAAGCCTCGGGCCTCCAGCTGGCTGGTCGTGAATCGGTGGAAATCGTAGCGTAGTGATGCCATCAGGTCCCAGTGATCCATGATTGGCCGCCGGTAGTCTATCCCGGCGCCGGCGAGAAACCGGGTCGTACCGCCGAGGAGAAAAATCCCCTGGTCCTCGCTAGGCATATATCGCAGGAGTCCGACTCCTGCCCGCCAGCGAAGGCCACCTGAGACGGGTCCATCCAGCCCCAGGGTGATCGTACCGGTGCGGAGCGTCCCCAGGTCGACAGTCGTCTCCCCGGCCTCCTTGCTTTGGTACCCGGACGTGGCCAGAGCGAGCTCGAGGCCGGCCCGGTAGTGCGGTGCGATTGGAAGGGCGGCGCCCACCACCAGTGTTGGGGCCAGCTTCTGCTGGACCTCGATCTCGTTGATCACGTCATCATGCACAAGGGCGGTGGCCCAGGTGACACCGAGGCGGGCATTGTAATCCAGCTGGGCGTGAAGAGCTGTTACGCCTCCGGCCAGGGTCAGAAGCAGCAAGGTCAATGTAGCGCGCATGCCCGCAAGTATGGACGCAGAGGGTGAGGCGGTCAACGCGGCACTCCTGCCGCCCGGGCGTACCGGCGCAGCCGGCGCAGCATCTTTCGATCCGCGGTGACCCCGTCCTCGCCTTTCGGGGTCTCCAGGATCTTGATTACATGCGTCAGCCGTGGGTCGGTCATGATCCGGCGGAACGGCCGGGGGCCCAGGGAGCCCTCCCCGATCAACTCGTGCCGGTCGCGCCGGGATGCAAATTGTGTCTTGGAGTCATTCAGGTGGAGGCAGAGGAGGTTATCCAGACCCAGGATTTCATCCCAGGCCCGCCATACTCCATCATAATCGCCCACCAGATCGTGGCCTGCCGAATAAAGGTGGCAGGTGTCCGCGCAGAAGGCGATGCGGGGTCGCACGTCGTCCGAGATTGCGGCGCGCAGCATGGCCAACTCCTCAAAGGTGCTGCCCAGCGCAGTGCCACACCCCGCAGTGGTCTCGAGCAGAACCACGGGCGAGTCGGGGACAACCCTGAGGCAGCGGGTGTAAGCCGCGGCGTTGCGGACAAGCCCGGCATCTCGATCATCGATATAGTTGCCTGGGTGCGACACCAGGTAGGGGATGCCGAAGGCCTTGCATCTCCGGAGCTCTGCCGCGAAAGCGGCCTCGGAGCGTGCACTTAAGGCGGAATCTGGTGAGGCGAGGTTGATAAGGTACGAATCATGCCCCACTATACTGGAGACTTCGCAGCGTTCGCACTCCCGCCGGAACGCATCGTAAGACTGCGAAGAGACACCCGGCTCGCGCCACTGGCTGGGCGTTTTGGTGAAGACCTGGATCGCGGTTGCACCGATTACCTGGCCCCTGCCTGGCGCCGTTTCGACGCCACCCTGGACGGATACATGTGCCCCCAAACGCTCTGGTGGATCAGTCCGATGCATTTGCTCCTCTGTAGAACGTGAGCGAGGAGGCAGTGGAGCCTCTCGCTCGCCCGAAGGTGCTTCTCGTGGGTGACCCCTCGGCCAGGCCGACGGGGCTGGAGCGCGCGCTGACCCGTGCCGGGTTCCAGCTGGTCGAGCGTGAAGACCCGTCGGTCGACCCCGAGGCCGACGCCATTCTCATTGCCGTTAAGGATATAGACCAGGGCCCCCTGGCCGGGCTACTCCCGAATCCGAACCCGGGGTCAACCAGGGCTCCTCCGCGGATCGTCATCATTGCCTGCACCAGCCGGGATGCGCCCGCTACCGCTTTAGCGCTGGGCGCCGCAGACGCACTGGCGGCGCCGATCCACCTGCCCGAGCTCTGTGCCCGGCTCCATGCCCGCATCAGGGACCATTTGGACGCAGCCCTGGGTCCCCAGCAGGAGCAGTTGCGGCAAGCGTCTCTGGCCTTCGCTCAGCCCGGCCTCGACCCCGACGAGCTGATCCTGGCGCTGGTCCGGCGGCTGGCTCGGACCTTCGACCTGGCGCACTGCTCCTTTGTGGCCCTTGCCCCCGGCGGCGAGAGTGGCCGGATCATCGCCGAGTTCCAGCGCCCTGAGCTGGAGGAGGAGAACCTGGCGCTCAGCCGATACCCGGAGATTGCCGAAGCAGTTCGCACCCGCCGGACCGTGGTCAAACCGGAGCATACCAATCACCCGGCCGAGCCGCCACGCTCGCTCATCGTGCTTCCGGTCGAGGCTGGAGGCCGGGTCGCGGGGGCCCTCCTGCTGGGCACCCGTGAGGCCCACCGCCGCCTCAGTCCGCTGCAGCTCGAATTTGCGGCCGGCCTGGCCCGCAGCGCGGCGGCGGCGCTCGACCAGAGCGAGCCGGCGGGGCGGAACGGACGAGAGTCGGGCGACCACCAGGAAGACCTTCCCGACTCGGAGACCGCCCTGGCGACACTGGACCGGCGGATGCGGGAGGAGTTCGAGCGGGCACGGCGCTATTCACTCAGCTTCAGCCTCATCCTGCTGGGAGTCGATGAGCTGCGCGGCGTTCGCGAGCGGCTCGGCGTGGAAGCAGCCGAGAAACTCAAGGCCGACGTGGCGTCGGTGCTCCGCCGGGAGCTTCGGCTACCGGACTTCGTGGTCACCTACGGCAGCAACGAGTTCGCCATCGTGCTCCCTGAAACCGGACAGACCGGGGCTCGGCAGTCGGTCATGCGGGTTCGCGAGCGACTGGCTCTCGTGCCCCAGGAGGGAGATCCTCGTCTGGAGCATCCCCGCTTCAGCGCCGGAATCGTCACCTACCCCCATCCGGCAGTTTCGCAGACCGAGGAGCTGTACGCGATGGCCGAGGCGGCGCTGATGCGAGGAAAGGCGCAGTCGGGAGAGCGGATTGGAGTAGCCGTCTAAGCGGGACAGCGGGACAGGCGGGCAGCCCGCTGACTCACCTCCTCCGTAACCACGTCGTCGGATCCAGCGCGATCTGATTCTCTCCCCGAATTTCGAAGTGCAGATGCGGTCCGTAATCGGAATTCTGGCCGCCCACCGTTCCCACGATGCCGCCCTTGCCGATCGATGCCCCGAGTTTCACGGCCGCAGTCGCGAGGTGTGAATAGACCGAATAGTAGCCGTTACCGTGCTCGACAACGACGGTGAGCCCGTAAGTGCCGAACTGTCCCACCAGCCGCACCTTTCCGGCCTCCACAGCCTTCACCGGTGTCCCGACAGCGGCGGCGATGCCGACGCCGTTCCAGCGGATGATTCCTCCGCTGGGAAGAGTGTCGCGCCCGAACTTATAGACAATGGCTCCCTCCACCGGCCAGTCCAGCTTTCCCAGGTCGGCGGTGGTGATCGAGCCCGGGGCGCCTACCGCGCCGCGGAGTGCGCCGCGCGCCAGCTCGTCGCGCCGGGCGCGCTCGAGGGCTGCCAGCAGGCCATTGAGTCGCGACTCGTCCTTCTGCAGCTCGGTGAGACGGCGCTCGGTGCTTCGAGCCGAGCGCTGCAGGGTCTGCAGCCTCCTCGAGCGCTCCGAGGCCAGCTCGCTGTACTTGCTGAACTCTGCCTCGCGCTCATCCCGCCGCCGGTCCAGCTCGCTGCGCACGTTCAGGATGTTGTTCCGCTGGGTCACCACCCGATTCCGGAGCTTCTCGACGTCGGTGACCAGGGAACGGTCCTGCTGACTGGTCAGGTACAGGTACTTGTAGCGGCTCAGCAAATCCCCGAACCCTTCGGCCGCCAGCAGCACCTGAAACGTGTGCAGAGGTCCGCGTTTGTAGATATCGACCAGTCTCCGCTCCAGCACGGCGCGGCGCTCCGCCAGGTTGTCCTGGGCCAGGATCAGCTCCGCGCTCGACCGGTCGAGCTGAGAGGCCAAACCGCCGATCTGCCGCTCGATCTCGTTGACGATCCGGTGAGTCGATTCCCGCTGCCGCTCCAGGTTGGTCAGCTCGTCGTTGACGTCGTGTACCTGGCCCTGCAGCCGTCGTTGCTGTTGCTCCAGCCGATCGCGCTCCGCCCGGATCACTTCCAATCGGCGCTTGCTGTCTTCCAGGTCCGGGGTTTCCTGGGCTTGCGCGGGAGTCATTGAGAGGAGGAGGATCGCGAGCGCGCCAAGCGGGGCAGCGGGGCAGCGGGGCAGGAAGGCCGCTAACGCGAACCGGAGGCGCACGACGGCGCGGAACAAACTGCCCCGATGCCCCGCCGCCCCGCGGCCCCCATCAAACATGCCGAAGATGCCGCCCCACGCTCACTAGGCTGCCGGCCAGTCCCAGCAGTACGCCGAACACGATGATCAGCACCATCTGGAGCGGCCGGAAGAAGATGAGCCCCGAGAGCGTCCCGCCGCTGTTGTCGCGGAAGAGGATATAGCCGGCGTAGCAGAGGACGAGGGAGAGCAGGCCCCCCAGGAGACCCTTCAAGGCACCTTCCAGCAGGAATGGGCCCCGGATGAACCAGTTGGTGGCTCCGACCAGCCTCATGATCGAAATCTCGCGGGCCCGTTGCAGGATGGTGAGGCGGATGGTGACCCCGATGATGACCACCGCGACTGCCGCGAAGGCCAGCCCGATCACCAGACCAACGAGGCCAGTGAGGTTCCGCAGGGAGTCCAGCTTCTGAACCCACTCCCGGCCGAAGCGCACGTCATCGATGAACCCGAAGCCCCGGAGGCGCTGGGCCACCCGGGCCACGGTTGCGGCGTCGCGATGGCCGTCCTTCATCCGGACCTCGATCGACGCAGGGAGGGGATTCACCTGGAGGTCTCGATAGGCGTCCCGGAACTCGATCAGCTCGGCTCGCGCCTGCCGGAGTGCTTCCTCCTCGCTCACGTAGCTCACGTCACTGACCTCGGGAAACGCCGAGATGTCCTGAGTGGCGATGGCGATCGTTTCGGCCGGCGTTCCGTGAAAGATGTAGGCGACGATTTCTACTCTCTCCTCGATCCCGCGGAGTGCCGCTCGCAGGTTGACCGCGACGAGACCGAAAAGTCCGACGGTGAAGAGGGAGAACGCGATGGTCGTGACCGAGAGGACCGACAGCAGCGGCGCGCGGCGGAACGACAGCAGGGCCTCGCGGGTCAGGAGCTTCATTGAGCCTCGGCCGCGGCTTCGTCCACGTCGCTGTCGTAGACCAGGCTGCCATCGCGCATCTCGATGGTCCGGTAGACGGTCTGACGGACAAGGTCGAGGTCGTGAGTGGCCATGACCACCACGGTGCCACCGTTGTTGATGTCACGGAGCAGCTGGAATACGCCGCGGGTGGCGCGCTCGTCGAGATTGCCGGTGGGCTCATCGGCCAGCAGGATGGCCGGATCGTTCACCAGGGCCCGGGCGATGGCCACCCGCTGCTGCTCGCCGCCCGACAGCTCGCGAGGATATGCCCGGCCCTTGGCCGAGAGCCCCACCTGGGTGAGCACCCGCATCACCCGGGCGGCGATGGTGTCGGTGCGCGCCCCGGTGACTTCGAGCGCAAAGGCGATGTTCTCCTCCGCGGTCCGGTCTTCCAGCAGCCGAAAGTCCTGGAACACAACCCCGAGGCGGCGCCGGAGACGCGGCACGTCATCAGCCTTGAGCGTGCTGACGTTGTAGCCGGAGACGCGCACCTCGCCTCCGCTCGGCCGCTGCTCGCCGAAGAGCAGCTTCATGATGGTGGACTTGCCCGCGCCAGAATGGCCCGTCAGAAAGACGAACTCGCCCTTGGAGACGTGAAAGGTCACGTCCTTCAGGGCCATGGCACCGTTAGGATAGGCTTTGTAGACGCTGGAAAAGCGGATCACGGCTGGAAAAGTAAGAAGGCTATGAGCTATGGGCTATGGGGCTATGGGCTATGGGCTATGGGCTATGGACTGTACGATAAACGGAGCAGCCCATAGCCAATCGCCAATCGCCAATCGCCCCTACTTCAACCCCTGCTCCAGATCCGCGATGATATCGGCAGCGTCCTCGATACCGCAGCTGAGCCGCAGAAAACCGTCCGGTATACCGATCTTGGCCCGCCCCTCCGGGCCGATGCTCTTGTGGGAGGTGATTCGCGGCTCCGACACCAGCGTCTCCACCCCGGCCAGGCTCGGTGCATGGGTGACCAGCTTGAGCCGTTTCAAGAGCCGCTCTGTCGCCTTCGTCCCGCCTTTGATCTCCAGTCCCACCATGCCGCCGAAGCCGGTAAGCACCGACTTGGCGTGAGCGTGATCGGGATGAGACGGCAGGCCAGGGTAGTGCACTTTCGAGATGCCCGGGTGCTGCTCGGCCCACTGCGCCACGGCCATACCGTTGCTGTTGTGGCGCTCCATCCGGACGGCGAGCGTGCGCATGCCACGATCGACCAGCCAGGCGGCGTGGGGATCGATGGCCTGGCCCCAAAGGCGCATGAGCCGGTTGACCTCCTCGACAAACGACGCGGTGCCGGCCACCGCGCCGGCGATCACGTCACTATGGCCATTGAGGTACTTGGTGGCGCTGGTGATGACGACGTCGGCGCCGTGCTCCAGCGGCTTGAAGTTGATCGGGCTCGCAAAGGTGGCGTCCACCAGCAGCGCCAGGCCGTGCTCTTCGGCCAGGTAGGAAATCGGGGCGAGATCGATGACCCGCATGAGCGGGTTGGTCGGGGTCTCCACGAAGATCGCCCGGGTGGCCTTCCGCACCGACTTGCGCCACAGCCTGACCTGGTCCGGTCCTACGTAGGTCACTTCGATTCCCAGGCGGCCCAGCTCCTCGTCGAACAGGCGCTGCGTCCCGCCGTAGATCCAGGTGCTCGAGATCAGGTGATCGCCGGGACGCAACACCGCCAGGTGAGCGAGCGCGGTGGCGCCCATTCCGCTGGCGACAAAGATGGCGGACTCGGCCCCCTCCAGGAGGGCGTACTTCCTGGCGAGCTCTACCTGGTTCGGGTTGTTGCCGTAGCGGCTGTAGAGGACCTCGTCGTCGGTTCCGATCGGGTTGACGAAGGTGCTGCTCTGGTGCACCGAGGGTGCCACCGGGCTCCAGTCGGGCCGGCGGTGCGGAGTGCCATGGATCGCGATTGTCGAAGGGCCCAGCCCGGGCCGGCTCATGCGGTCTGGAGCGGATAGTACAGATCGCCCACGGGCCTGACCAGGCGGCGCAAGGTCAGATCGCCAAGGGCTTCGCGGCTGCGGAACATGGACCAGCCCAATGCCTGGGCCAGGCTGGCGGCATCGAGTGGTCCGGTCTCTGAAATGTGGGCGAACGCTTCCCGGGCATCGGCCTGAACCCAGCCGAGCAGCCGCGGAGCCATGCAGCCCGGGGGAACCGCCGCGATGGCGAGCCGGTGATGGGTGAGGACATGGTCGATCGCCTCATGGTGGTCCTCCCGCAGCCCCTGCAAGACCAGGAAATACCCGGTCTGGGGGGTCAGGAGCAGCTTGGCGACGACTTCATCGGCGCAGCTCAGGTCGACCAGCTCGATCTCCGAGAAGTCCAGGAGAGCGGTCAGGCAGTTGGAGAGCGCCAGGGTTGCCTCGATCCGGATGCGCACCGCGGCTCCGGTGGGCCGGGTGACGAGGTTGCGGTACGGGGCTGCGACAGCCTCCCGCAGCACGTGCCCCATCTGGATCGTCTGGATCACCGTGACTTCGGGTCCTGGGCCGGAATGATGATCTGCACCTGGGCTCCGGGGAACGAGGGAAGGTGGTCACTCAGCGGAATGTCTTCGTCCCATGGAGGCACGATCGACAGCCGGGCGGTACCGCTCCGAATAGAAATCTTTCCCTCCCACTGGTCGAGAAAGCGTTTGATGAAGGCGAGTCCCTGGCCACGCCCGGGATCGCGGAAGCGGCTAACGCCCTGAATCAGCGCGGCTTCGAGCGCCGCGCCGTCTCCCCACCGCTCACCGAAGCGCTTGGCATGGGTACTCTCGAGGGAGCGGCGAAAGCCAACCCCCGCATCGCTGACGGCGATGACGACGACCCGCCGGCCCAGCCGGCGACGGAAAGTATAAGCTTGAACCGCCACCCAGCCACTGGTGCCGGCGTGCTCCACAATATTCTGACAGGCCTCCGAAAGCGCCATACTGAATCGCAACGTGGCCTTCATTTCGAGGCCCAGCTCGCCGTGGAGTATGCGGGAGGCTCCCTCGGAGATCTTGTGCACGACGCCGTGGACATCCTCCGAGGCGCGCACCGGGGTTACATCGAGCAGGACGTCCGAAGGACCGGTGGCCCCGCTGCGGGGCACCTTGCCATGCAGCTCGAACAGCTCTGCTGCCTGGCTGAAGAAACCCGCTCGCGCCCAGTAGCGCTTCACCTCGTCGCTGGTGGGCACGGTGAGCAGCGGCTTCTCCCGCTTCGCTTCGGCCAGCGCCTGGCCGGCCGTCAGGATCCCAATCAGGCCGTAGGGAGAGGCCCACTGCGTGCCCCGGGCATCGATCAGCACCTTCTCCGCGGGAGGCCATTCTCCGAACCCGGCGGCAAAGGTGTCAAAGTTTCGGTCGTCGAAATGGGTTGGAACCTCGATGACTCGGGTCACGGCGTCACCAGCTCACCGCGAAGGTGGCTTACCAGCCCGCTCGCCCCACGGAAGCCCGCATTGCGCGCCCCCAGGGCCGTGGCGTGGCGAAGCGCCGCTTCAACCGAATCGCCGGCCAGGAGCCGGGCAAACGCGACCGCGCCGAAGACATCGCCGCATCCAGTGGGATCGAGGGTTTCGATGAGGGGCGCCGGAATAAGTGCTGTCCTAATGGCGGACCCAGCTCCATCGGGACCACCGCTAGGCTTCGGCCCCTTCGCTTTGCTCAGGGTGACAGCGTCTCGCTGCCCCGCTGCCCCGCTGCCCCGCTGTCGAGCTGCCCCGCTTCCCCGCTTCCCCGCCAACCCATCAAACCCCGGCGCCGCGACGTACGCCACGCCCCGCGGCCCGAGCGTCACGGTAAGCAGAGAAACGCCGGCCGCTAACGCCTGCGCCGACAGCGAAAGCGGATCGGGCGACAGCTGATTCATCTCGTCCTCATTCAGCTGAACCAGATCGAAGCAACCAAACCAGTCGGCCGCGTGGGGAAGCGGCTGGAGCACCCGCATCCCGTCCTGCTGCATGCCGAGAAAGAGACTGTGGAAGTCGGCGTAGATCGGCCGCTGGAAGCCCTGCCGCAGCGCCTGGGCGGTGCCCAGGCACAGCTCGAAGCCGGAGATGAAGTTGAGGTAAATGGCGTCGAGGTCCCGCACCATTGGGCCCAGCTCGGCCCAGGTCCACCCCGGCACACCTCCCGCCATTCGCTCGCAGCGCCGCTCGCTCGACTGGTAGTGGAGCACGACGCGGTTGTTGGGCGCGGTCACCTCGACGCACCGGCCCCCGGGCGTCAGATGGGAGAGCCCATTCAACAGCTGCTGCGCCTCGCGGCTGAGGTCCCGCCCGACCTTAACGAGCGGCACGATCTCCCAATCGGGCGGCAGACTGGCGTCCAGCCCGGCCAGGGCATACGCGATCCCGCCCCATTCCTCGACCGGCGGGGCGAGCGGATCCCGGCCGTAGATGAGGTCCCAAACCAGCGAGCCGATGATGCCGACTTTAGGCACGTTGATCCAGGAACGTCTTGGCGGCGCCGTAGACCCCAGCGGTGCCGGTCAGCTCGCACGGGACGATACGGCACACGTCGACCGCCGGCTTGAAGGCCCGGCGGGCCACCTCACGCCGGAGGGGAACAAACAGATGATCGCCCGCCAGAGTCACCCCGCCGCAGACGACCACGGCCTCGGGATTAAAAACGTTGACCAGGTTGGCGATGCCGATGCCCAGAAACTTGGCGGTATCGTTGACCACCTGGGTGGCGATCTCGTCCCCATCGTGCGCGGCCTGGTAGACCGTCTGGGCGGTGACTCTCCTTAGGTCCCCCCCGACGTAACTCGTCAGCCGGCTCTCCGCCCCTGCCTTGATCTCCTCACAGGCACGCAAAGCGATGTTGGGTCCCGAGGCGTACGCCTCGAGGCAGCCGTAGTTGCCGCACTTGCAGCGGCGGCCCTCGGTCTCGATGGTGGTATGGCCGATCTCGCCGGCACAATCGGATGCCCCGTGGTAGAGCTTGCCGTTGAGGATGATTCCTCCGCCAATCCCGGTACCGATCGTGATCCCGATGGCGTTTCGGGTACCGCGCGCCGCACCCATCCACCATTCACCCAGGACGGCGCAGTTGGCATCGTTGTCCAGCGCGGCCGGAAGATTCAGCCGGTCGTGAATGATCTGGCGAAGCGGGAGATTGACCCAGCCCAGGTTCGGCGTCAGGAGAACCACGCCGCTCTTGGTATCGAGCGGTCCCGGGGCGCCCACGCCCACGCCGAGAATCTCGGCACCGGGGTGCTCCCGCTTGGTCCGCTCGATGGTCTGCTTGGCGAGGGCGATCAGCCGGTCGAGAACATCGCGCTCCCCGGCTTCCGCCCCGGTAGGCTCGCTGCCGAGCGCGTGCAGGACCGAACCATCCTCGGCAACGCTGCCGACGACCAGGTTCGTGCCACCGATGTCAATTCCGAGGACAAATCGCACCGGACTCCTCCACACGTGTGATGGCGGCCAGCGTCGCGGCTACGGTTTCTACTGTCAGGTCGCGCATGCATCGATGATGACCCAGCGGGCAGACCGGCGGCCCATGCTTGGAGCAGGGCCGGCAGGCGAGCCGGTCGCAACCCAGCGTGACGTCGCCCAGCCGCCGGGGACCGAACCCGAACCCGGGTACCGTGGGCCCGAAGAGAGCCACGATAGGAGTTCCCACCGCGGTGGCCAGATGCAACGGCGCCGAGTCGTTCGTCACCAGCGCCGCCGCACGCTGAATGAGGGCGGCGGAGGCACGGAGATCGAGCTCGCCGGCGGCACTCACTGCTCGGCCCGGCGCAGCGGCCACGATGGCCTCGGCCAGGGGCCGGTCTTCCGCACCACCTACGACGACGCAGGGCCGGTCGAGCCCGCCCGCCAGCTCCGCGTAGTAGGGCCAGCGCTTCGTACCCCAGATCGAGCCGGGTGCGAGCGCAATGAACCCGGGGCTCACTCCATGGGCAGCCAGCCAGTGGTCGGCCGCGGCGTAATCAGGGGGACTCAGCGCCAGGGTGACGTTCGGCGTCGATTCGCTCGATCCCGCGAGCGTCAACAGCCGCTCGACTTCATGGCCCTCGCGCGGTCGTGGCACCCGCCGGGTGTAGGTGATCGCGGCGGCGCTGTCGGCGAAGCCCACCCGCTCCGGCGCACCCGACACCATCGCCAGCAAGGCCGAGCGGACCGAGCGGTGCGGCAGATAGACGCTGGCGTAGCGCCGCGCCCGAAGCTCCGATGCCACCTTGCCGAAGCCGCGCCAGCCCTTAGCGGCGCCATGCTTATCGTAACGGATGACAGACCGCACCGCCGGATGCGTCTCCAGCAGGGTCGCCGCCGCCGGCGTGGTCACCACATCCACCGGCCCGTGACGCTCGGCCAGCCGCGAGAGCAGGGGCGTCGTCAGGACGACATCGCCGAGGAAGGCGGTCTGGATAACCAGGGCTGTCCGCCTGTCCGCCATCAATCGACCTGCAATACAGCGAGAAACGCCTCCTGAGGGATCTCCACGGCGCCGATCTGCTTCATCCGTTTCTTACCCTCCTTCTGCTTCTCCAGCAGCTTGCGCTTGCGGGTAATGTCTCCCCCGTAGCACTTGGCCAGCACGTCCTTCCGGAAGGCGGAGATGGTCTCCCGGGCAATGACCTTGTTCCCGATCGCGGCCTGAATCGCCACTTGATAGAGCTGGCGAGGAATGAGCTCCTTCAGCTTCTCCGCCACCTTGCGGCCCCACTCCTGGGCCTTGTCAGTGTGGATGATCACACTAAATGCGTCGATCGGATCGCCGTTGATCAGCATATCGAGCTTGACCAGATCGGACTCCCGGTAATCCGCCGCTTCGTAGTCGAGCGAGGCGTATCCGCGGCTCAGCGACTTGAGCTTGTCGTAGAAATCCAGCACGATCTCGCCCAGGGGGAATTCGAAGTCGAACTCCACCCGGGTGGTGTCGATGTAGTGCATTCCATTGTAGATCCCTCGCCGTTCCTGACCCAGCTTCATGATGCCGCCGATATACTCGGCCGGAGCCATGATGCGGGCTTTCACGTAGGGCTCGTCGATCCGGGCGATGTTGGCCGGGTCGGGGAGGTGGCTCGGATTCTCCAGCAGCAGCTTCTCGCCGTCGGTCTTGTACACGTGGTACTCAACCGTCGGCACCGTGGTGATCAGGTCGAGGTTGAACTCCCGCTCCAGCCGCTCCTGCACGATCTCCATGTGCAGCAATCCCAGAAAGCCGCAGCGAAAGCCGAAGCCGAGTGCGGTGGACGACTCCGGCTCGTAGTTGAGACTGGCATCGTTGAGCCGGAGCTTCTCCAGCGCATCGCGCAGCCCCTCATACTGTTCCGAGTCGGTGGGGTAGATGCCGGCAAAGACCATGGACTTGAC
>DATBSM010000140.1:0-10068 GCA_036559785.1 Gemmatimonadales bacterium | reverse complement strand
GGCTTCAACAGCTTCCAGGGGAGCTTCGGCGGGCCGATTACCCGCAACCTGACGTTCTTCCTTTCAGGCCAGCTCGAAGGAAACAAGTCCATCGGAACCGGGGTCGACGCGCAGAAGTCTCCGATCTTCGTGCAGGCCGGCCTCGACACCGTCGTCGCCGTCCCGAGCACCCTCGGCGACCCGACGTCTGACACCACCATGGTGCCGGTCTACAACTATGCGGCCTACCGGGGCAACTGCGATGATTTCTCCGGCAGCGCCGATCCCGGAATCGCCAGCAACTATGGCGTCTCGTGCCAGGGTGGCCGGACCCCCTACTCGGCCCGGTCTACCTATCAGCTGAACGGGAAGCTCAACTACACCTTCGGTACCGGCTCCCGGATCGCCTTCAGCACCCTGGCCAGCCAGTTCCAGGGCCGGACCTTCACCCAGAACCGGGACCAAACTGGACGGATTCTGACCTACCAGAACCTGTACAATCCGCAGGCGCTGGTGGCCTTCCAGCAGCAGAGCCGGGTGTTCACGCTCAACTGGACCCAGAACCTCACCAAGTCAACCGAGCGGGCGCTGGCGCTGGAGACGTATCTCTCCTACCAGACGGACCAGACGCTCCAGGGTCCCATGACCACGGAAGCCGAGGCGAGCACCCGCGATCCGTTCGGCGGGTTCCTCGTTACCCCGATCGACTTCCTGTTCGACTTCGATAACTTCCCGCTGAACCAGGAGCTGGTCGACAACTACCGCAAGAACATTGCGGGCAGCCGGCGGTCTCCGCTGGACCTGGAGAATCGGCCGCAGTATGCCACCAGCGATGTGTTCCGGAATAACGCGTACGGCCTGTACAATCGGGGTTCTGCCGGCGCGGACATGCAGTTCTACGACAACGGCATCGGCAGCCCGCTGGCCACCCGCCTGATCATGTACCAGGAGAAGCGGTGGGTCGGCAAGGCCAACCTCGACTGGCAGTTCGATCGTTACAACCGGTTGAAGTTCGGCGGCGAGTTCACCCACTACGATATCGGCAACTACTCGCACCAGCTCGACGATCAGATTTTCTCCGACGTGTTCCTGGAGCAGCCGCTTCGCTACAACGTGTTCGCCGAGGACCGGCTCGACCTTGGCGACGTCGTTCTCGTGGGTGGTCTGCGGTATGACTGGTATCACACCAAGGCCAAGCGGCCGGTGGGCTTCCCGGTCATCGTCACTCACCCGGATTACGATCCCAGCGATCCGGACGCCTTCTTCAACAATCCCGCTCTGTTCGCTGAAGACAAGAGCCACGGCTACCTCAGCCCGCACATCCAGGTCTCCTTCCCGGTGACCGAGCGGACCAACTTCCGGCTCTCCTACGCCCATCAGGTGCAGGCGCCGGACTTCGGAGTGGTGCTCCAGGGCATCAACAGCGACGTCAACCTGACCAACACCAACAACGTCTACGGGTCCGACGTCGACTTCGGTAAGTCGATCACCTTCGAGTTCGGGGTGCGGCACGCGTTCAGCGACGACATGGTGCTGGATTTTGCGGCCTACAATAAGGACAACCTGTCCAACGCCGCCAACCGCCTGATCTCGCTGCCGGACCCGACCACCGGCGTGAACGGCAACATCCGTATGCTGACCAACGCCGACTTCGGCAACACCCGGGGCATCGACGTGCGCCTCGACCGCCGGTTCGGCAACCTGTTCAACGGCACCCTGTCGTACAGCTTCATGGATGCCAAGAACACCGGCTCGGATCCGGACACCTACATCGACTTCGGATCCCGGGTGCTGAACGCCATCTCGGGTGGCAACCAGCCGCCTCCGCAGGCGAGTTTGCCGACCGACTTCAACCGGCCGCACACGCTGGCCGCGGCCGGGTCCTTGACCTTCCCGAATGACTGGAACCAGGGGTCGGCGTTTGGCACGATCTTCGAGAACGTGGGTGTCTATGCCACGTTCCGCTACACCAGCGGCACCCCGTACACCGCCTGCTCGCTGGGCTCCACCGACCAGGACGTGGTGTCGGGTGACAACTGCGACCGGGAATTCCCGGAGGGGTTGAACCAGAGCAGGCTTCCCTCCTTCAAGAACCTCAATCTGCGGCTCACCAAGGGCTTCGGGTTGGGCGCGCTGGATGTGACGGCGTATCTCGACGCCCGCAACATCCTGAACTTCACCAACGTCATCCAGGTCTTCACCCAGACCAACGACACGAAGAATCTCGATGAGGAAGAGAACGAGTTCGCTGCCAACGCCGACGAGGTGCAGGGCGAGGCGCTCGCCTCCGGCGTCGACGTCTCGGCAGACGGCGTGGTAGACCTGACCTTCGGCGGCATCGCGGACCGGCGGCAGGGCTGCTCCACCTGGGTTACACAGGATGGAGTGGCGGCGGCCCCGAATTGCGTCGCGTTGATCCGGGCCGAACAGCGGTTCGGAAACGGCGACGGCTTGTATGACGTCAGCGAGCAGCGCCGCGCATCGGACGCCCTGTACAACACGATCCGTGGCATTCACAACTTCACCGGAGATCCCCGCCGTATGCGGCTCGGTCTCGAGGTGACTTTCTAATCTGTTTGGCCGCATGGGACGCCAGCCGGCGCCCGGATCAGAGGCAGGGTCCGGCTGGCGTGCCCTCGTTTTCTTCCTGAGAGAGGACGCAATGCACTCCTTCTTGCGTATGAGAAGCGCGCTGTGGGTAGGCTTCTGCGCATTGGCCCTGACCGCCATCGTAGCCGGCGTCGCCGAGGCCAAGCCAAGACCGGGAAACCCGAATAAGGGATTCCGGCTCTTCGCCCGGCCCCTCGGGGCCATGGTGATCAACCGGATCTACTGCGGGCTTTCGAGCGGCGGCGAAATCTGCGTGGACTCCACCAACTCGTCGACTATCGGCGGCGGTTTCTGGCCCAAGGGCACTGCCGACCAGTACGTCTTCAACTCCGGCATTCAAGTGGCCGGCATCATCGGCCCGGACGCCAACCCCGAGTGGCAGGGCGATACCACGGGCGCGCAGTTCTTCAGCCCCCGGGGCGACAACGTAGGTGAGGAATTCCGGCCCATCTTCAACGCCAGCAACCCGGACGATGTGGCGAACTGGCCCGAGGCCGCCAAGGTCCCGTCGGGAGACGCGAGCCAGGAGCTGTTCAATCCGCTGCTCCGGGGCCGGGTATCGGCCTCCCAGTCCGACGTCTGGTTCCTGTCCTGGGAAGGCAATCCCGCCTTCAGCGCCGGCCGCGAACACCCGCTGGGCGTGTTGATCGAGCAGCGCGGGCTGGGATACAACTTCCCATCCGGCAACGAGGACATCCTCTACTTCATCTATACGTTCTATAACGTCACGGCCAGAGATCCTGCCGCCTACGCCGCGGTGCGGCCGGGCATGCGCGAAATCCTGGTCGAGGCGGGCAACCGGTTCCAGGATCTCAATGAACAGCGCTCCGGGATCAGCATTCCGGAGACCGGGTACACCATCAGCAACTTCTTCGCCGCGTTCGGCGCCGACATGGACGTGTCGGAGGCCGGCGCCAACTTCGCCTCAGTGAACGTGCCGTTCTCGCTGGGCTACACCTACGAGCACACGTTTTCGCCAGCGGCGGGCTGGACCTTTGACCCCAGCATCTTCTCTCCGCCGTTCTTTGCCGGCTCCGGCTTCGTGGGCGTCAAGTACCTGAAGAGCCCCCTCGACCCAGTCACCGGGCAGGAGGTAGGCCTGACGCTCTTCAGCAATACCATCAACGGCGGCGCCTTCGACGACGCTGCCAACGTCACCCAGTTATACCGTTACATCTCCAACAACATCAGCGTGGCGGCCGGAGATGCGGCCTGCAACACCGGCGACCCCCGGGCCACCAAGATCTGTTACATCAACAACGGCCAGGAAGACGACATGCGGTTCTTCCAGGCCTCGGGACCGCTCAACCTGGCGCCGGGCGGCTTCGGCTCCATCGTGGTTGCCTACATCTTTGCGGCGCCCCGGATCGTCGGCGCCTGCACTGGCGCGGGTACCTGCGATCTCAAGCCGGGCGACCCGACCCGGCTCAACGATGTCACCCGGCTGCTGAGCGAGGGTGCCAACGCCATCGATTCCGTCTCCGGCTACGTGGACTTCCGCGGCCCCGATCCCAGCGGCAACGTGGTCCAGGACTCGATCACGGTGCTCCCCGGCTCGCTGCTGGGTAAGGCCCTGGTAGCACAGGAGGTGTTTCGCAACCAGTTCCTGCTGCCGTTTTCGCCCGAGCCGCCCGATTTCTTCCTGATCCCTGGGAGTGACCAGGTGTCGGTGTTGTGGCAGCCCTCGGCCAGCGAGACGGTGGGCGATCCCTTCTTCGCCATCGCCAACTCACCGACGACCGCGGAAGGCGGCATCAACCCGCTGTACGACCCGAATTACCGCAACCAGGACGTGGAGGGCTATCGGGTCTATCGTGGCCGGGTAGACTCGCCGAACTCACTCCAGCTGCTGGCGCAGTACGACTACGCCGGCACCTTGATCTCCGACTTCCAGGGTCAGGTCAACCCCACCGACGGATGCGCTCCTGAAATCGCCATTACCACCACCTGCGCGGCTGCCTTCGATCCTGTCGTCCCGGGCGTAGCCCGGACGGTGTTCGTCGACGTGCCGCTCGTGGGGCCGATCACTCAGGTCAAGCTGGGCGACCGGGCGGCTCTGGCGACCGGTACCGCCATTCTGCTCAAGGCCGACACGGCAGTCACCGGGCGGGAGAGCGGCTGTCTCACCTTCGGTAACGGCGCGGCGTGCGAGCTCCACGACAGCGGCGTGCCCTTCGTCTTCGTCGACGAGACGGCGCGGAACAACCTGCGGTACTTCTATGCCGTCACGGCGTTCGATATCAACTCGTTCCAGTCGGGGCCGTCCAGCCTGGAGTCCCCGCGCGTTACGAAGGCCGTTACTCCGGTGGCCAACGCGTCCAACCACCAGAACACCGCCGACGTCACGGTCAGCATGCAGGGTCGGGGAGTAGTGCTCAACAACACTGCGCCGCTTCCCACGCTCGATCCGGCCACGGGCCGGTTCAGCGGACCCATGCCACCGGCGAATGACTTCGAATTCGGCCTCGCCGAGTTCGTCCAGACGCTGCTGGCGGCGCCGGGGTCGTTCTCGCTGACCCTGGACAGCATCGGGCTCGGCTCGGCCTACGACGGCATCCCCAACTTCTACTACTTCACCGGGGCGTCGGGCGCCACCGTTACCCAGGTCACCCTGCCGATCACGCAGGACCCGACCAACCTGACCGCCTCGAACTTCACTTACTTTACGGCCATTTCGCCCGACGATGCGCTGGCACAGCGCTTTGGCGGCAGTGATGAATTCAAGCTGACCGCCAGAATTCTGATGAATCTGCGCGGCAACTACTACACCAATTCATGGGGACGCGGGTGCGTCAATGCGGCGGGGGGCTTCGCTGCCAGCGCTTCACTTGGCGTGAGCGGCTGCGAGTACAACGGTCAGCGGTGGTTCGACGGCCCGTCGCCGGCGAACAATGAGACCGTGGACGACCCCCAGGCCACGCACCCGGTCAATGCCTCCGGCAGCGTCATGGTGCCGGCCGGGAACTACAACAATGCCGGCACGGTTACCGGCGCTACCACGGTCCACATCCCGCATTCCTACGAGACGCAGGAGAATTTCTATCGTCAGGTCGAAGGCGGCCTGGGCGGCGTTGCGCGGGCGGCGGACTTCAATGTCTACTGGGGTGCAGCTGGCCTGATCGACTCGGTCATCGACGCCACCCATAACGTCGTGGTGCCCTTTGCTCCCACCATCGGCAGCAGCTTCGGCGTGCTCAATCAGGCGGCCGGGGCGGCTGGTGGCTCGATCGACACCCGGGGCGGAGTCCTCACGTCGGCCGACATGGGCTGTGTGGCGCCCTGGAACACCTTCCCGAACATCGGGGCGGGCGGGCTTTACAACTGCACCGCGGCGGCACCGTATGCGCTGAGCCAGACCGCGGTACCGGGTCCGGTCGCGATTTACGACGGGAATTCGGCGGCCGCGGCCACGAAGGCGCCACAGGCGGGTCCAGGCTTCATCCTGTATCTCCCTGGTGCGTATACAGTGTTCGAAAGCCCCGTGCCGGCTCAAGGCGCAGTCTGGACCCTCCGGACCTACGTCGGTTCGATCCGGGGTGGCCAGGGCGGGGCGGGCGATCGTGGCCCGTACGTCTTTACCCCGCGTCCGGGAGGCGGGCGGCCGCTCACGGCCACCGGCGTCACGTTGCAGGTCGACTACGACGTGGTCAACCAGGTCGTCGCCGCAACGGAGACGGATCTGGGCCAGGTTCACACGGTTCCCGATCCGTACTACGTCACTAACGCATTCGAGCAGACCACGGACAGCAAGATCATCAAGTTCGTGAACCTGCCCGCGCAGGCCATCATCCGGATCTACTCCTCCAGCGGAGTGCTGGTTGCCCTGCTCGAGCATAACTCGTCCACCTTCGGCGGGAGCGAGGACTGGAACGCCCGCAACCGCAACAACCAGGTGGTGGCGAGCGGGGTGTACTTCTTCCACATCGAATCGGGCGGCGCCCGTCGGGTCGGCCGGTTCACGGTGGTCAATTTCGCCCAGTAGTACCCCACGGGACGGGGCAGGCATCCCGCCTGCCCCTCCGCATCCAGGAGATGGGAAGCTATGAGCAATTTCTCTGCACGGAACCTGGCCCTCGTGGCGGCGCTGCTCGGCGGGGTCCCCGCCGTGTCTGTTGCGCAGACCGATGACCAGATCAATCAGGACAACACGCCTTACGGCACCACCGCGGCCGAGTTCCTGCTCTTCGGAGCAGGCGCCCGCGGTACGGCGCTCGGCACGGCATTCTCCGCCATCGCGAGCGACGTCAGTGCCTTGTACTACAACCCGGCCGGCATCGCCCTGATGCCGCGGGCGGGCGCCATGTTCGGCACCTACGACTACGTGGCCGAAACCCGGTACAGCTGGGGTGGCCTCGCGTTTCCGTTCGCCGGAGGCTCCCGCTCCGTCGGTATTCAGGTGGGGACCTTCGGCTTCAAGGACCAGCCGGTGTATACCGCCGAGCAGCCCGAAGGAACCGGCTCCGTGTATTCGGTGAGTCAAACGGTGGCCGGCCTCAGCTTTGCGCAGAACTTCTCCGACCGCTTCTCGGCCGGTTTTACGGCCAAGGGAGTGTTCGACAACCTGGGTGAGGCGTCTGGGGCGGCCTTCGCGGTTGACTTCGGCACCAGCTTCCATTCCCAGCTCAGCGGCCACCCGATCCGGTTCTCCTTCGTGGTGGCCAACCTGGGTACCAACCTGTCGTACAGCGGGAGCGCGCTCGAGACCGACGCGCCACGGGACTCCATCCCGGGCGAGGTACCGGTGGCCGAGAACCCGCAGCCGTCCGAGTTCAGGACCAAGGCCTTCCCGCTTCCGACCATCTTCCGCGTGGGTCTGGCCTACGATCTGGTCGCCGGCGACAACAACCGGCTGACGCTGCTCTCGGATTTCAACCAGCCCAACAACAACGCGGCCGGCTTCTCCGCCGGTGGCGAGTGGATGTCACAGCGGCTGGGTGGGTCGGCCTTCGGGGTCGCGCTCCGCGGCAGCTATAGCTACGCCGCGGCCAACAACCTCGATCCGGTCGATCCGGCCACTACCGCCCTGAGCGACGAGGAGAACCTGCAGGGTCTCGCGCTGGGCGGCGGCCTGAACTATGGAAGCGGCAACTTCAACGTCGGCTTCGATTACGCCTGGAAGTACCTCGGCGTTCTCGGATCGACCAATTTCTTCAGCGTCAGCCTAGGCTGGTAAAGTCTGAATGCGGGGGGCGGGCAGAGGATAGCACGCCCCCGGCAAAGGTTTTCATGCATAGCTATTCAACTTTCTGTCTTGCTGCGGCAATCGTGGCCGCGCCCTTTGCGGCCACGGTTCCGCAGAACGAGTCTGGGCTGGTAGTGCGGGCGGTGCGTTTCTATCGGCCGGATATGAACCGGACCAGGGTGAAGGGGCTGGTGCAGATCCCCTTCTCCATGATCCAGGCCGCCAGCGGGACCGCAGGGCAGCTGAACTACGCTGTCTCCGTGCAGGTGGCGGACTCGACCGGTCTCACGCTCTACCAGCAGGCCTGGCGCAATCGCGCCCGGGCGCAGGGGGGGAGCGACGCCTACACGGTCGAGATCGTGGACTTCGTGGTGGCGCCGGGGAAGTACCGGCTCAAGGTGGAGGTGGAGGATTCGGTCTCCGGCCGCAAAGCCACCGGGGGGATCGACCTTCAGGCGCTATCGCGGGCTGACGGCGCCTCCGACCTTCTGGTCGCTCCGGAGATGCGCCTGGCCACCGCCGATGATACGGTGCCGCGGCCGGGTGAGTTCCGCACCGGAAACAACCTGGTTACCGCGGCCGCCCAGGTGGTGCTGACCCCGCTCCGGGCCAACGTGTATTACCTGCTGGAGGCCTACTCGGATTCGGGCCAGCGTGGCACGATGAGTGTCGCCATTCGGGACTCCACCGGCAAGACCAGCGTCAAGACTCCGGAGGTGCAGGTGACCGTGGCGGCCGGAGGCAGCGTGCTCAAGGGCCAGTTGGACCTGGCCGGCCTGCCGGAGGGTACCTACGCCATGGTGGCCGACCTGAAGCTGGGCGGCCGGAGTATCCAGCGCACCGCGGCAATCTCGATGTCAGGCCTTCGCGAGACGCTGGCGCGAGATTCTGCGTCGCGCCAGGTCGACCGGGTGACCGATCCGGGGTACTTCGCGGCCATGTCAGCCGAGGAGCTGGACGTGGCCAAGGGCCCCTTGATCTATATCTCTGAGCCGGGCGAGCTCTCCCCCTGGCAATCGGAGCTGAGCCTGGATGCCAAGCGGCGGTTCCTGACCACGTTCTGGCAGAAGCGGGATCCGACCCCCAGGACGGCCAGGAACGAGCGGCGGGAGGCCTTTTACGAGGCCGTCGCCTACGCCAACCAGGAGTACAAAGAGGGGGGCCGCAATGCCCGGGCGGGCTGGCGTTCGGATCGCGGCCGCATCTTCGCCAAGTTTGGAGCGCCTGACGATGTGTACCGGCAGCAGCAGGAAGGCCGAGCTCCACCGTACGAGGTCTGGCAGTATACCAAGGGCAAGGGAAATTACTACCTCTTTGCGGACCGAACCGGCTTTGGGGCCTTTCAGTTGATCTTTTCCAACGACCTCCGCGAGCCCGGGATTCCGGCGTGGAGCGAAGTAATCGGCCGCAAGGCCGTTGACGACGCCGGGGAGTTCCTCGGAGTCGATCTGTTCAGCTTGAGCCGGCGAGACGATACCGGCGCACGCCAGGGATTTTAGTCGCATGACACGGGCGCATCCTTACCAGACCTCCGCACTGAGGTGTTCACTATGAAGCGTTTGTTGCGTGGTTCGGTCGTACTCGCGGTCGCAGTCGGGTTCCTGTCGTGTTCGGGCGATCCGACCGACAGCTTCAGGCAACCGGCTGGCATCGTGGCCATCCCGACCACCGTATTCATCAATGTCGGTGAGACCCAGCCGGTCCTCGTCTCGCTCGTGGACGACCAGGGCAATCAGATCGCTGCCGACTACGAGATCACTGCCGTCGGCCCGGGGATATCTGTGGTGCAGGATACCACCTACCTGCACACCACCGCGCCCGGGGTAAGCATCGACAACCAGTCCCGGTTCCAGGTGACCGCCTCCGGCATCGCCAACAGCTCCTTCACGCTGAATGCCGGTGGCCAGTCGCTGGTGGTGCCGGTGCGGGTCACGCCGTCGGCGGTCGACATCGCCATCTCCAACGCGGCTCCGGTTTGGGGCGACACCATTACCCTGACCGCGCCGGCGGGCGTGCTCTTCACCGACTCGTCGGTTGTAACGTTCGCCGGTGGGCCGGCGGGCGACATCGTCAGCCTCTCCCCCGATCGCACCGTGCTGACTGTGGTACCCGGCCCGAATACACTCGGGGTGGCTACGATCACGCACACCACCGTCGCCTATGATGAGAGCCTGGACTTCACCGTCACCTCCATCGCCACGGTGACCTCTCCGCCTCTGCTGAACCTGGAAGGGGCGATACTCTCGAACCAGACCCCTGCCCTGGGTGAGGTGGTCACACTTACGCTGCCTCCTGGT
>DATBSM010000139.1:0-11494 GCA_036559785.1 Gemmatimonadales bacterium | reverse complement strand
GCCGGGCAAGTATGCCGACATCATTGCCGTCGAAGGCGATGCGCTGGCGGATCTCAGAAGCTTCAGAAGAGTCGGGTTCGTGATGAAGGGTGGTGTGGTGTATAAGCACCCGTAGAGGAGGTCTGGGGTCGAGGGTCTGGGGTCCAGGAACCGACGTAGCACCTCGACTCTAGACGTATTGGCGGGAGTGTTGCACTGGACAAGGAGCTTCGACGTGGTCTTGACTTCACTTCATCTCATTGTGTTCCTGATCGTCCTCGTCGCTCCCGCAGCGACCGGACAGGCGACAGCAAAGCGGAACCTGCAGTTGGACGACCTGTACCGCCTTCGGGAAGTCAGCGATCCCCAGATCTCGCCCGATGGAGCCTGGGTTGCCTACACGGTCTCCCGCCCCGACACGGCCGAAGACCAGGCCAACAGTGACGTGTGGATGACCAGTTGGGACGGAGCCCGGAGTGTGCGGCTCACCTCCAACAAGTCGAGCGAAGCCACCCCGCGCTGGAGCCCCGACGGACGTTACCTCACCTTCCTGTCCGATCGGGATGACCCACGCGAAGTAGACCAGGTCTGGTTGTTGAACCGCTCGGGCGGGGAGGCCGAGCGTATCACCGACCTGCCGGGCGGTGTGTCGGACTACGCCTGGTCGCCGGACAGCAAGCGGTTGGCCCTGATCGTCAGCGATCCTGATCCCGACTCCACCCACATTAGCGCCGACACGGCCCGGAAGTCCACGCCCCGGCCCATCGTAGTGAACCGGTTCCAGTTCAAGGAGGACGAGACCGAGTACCTCGATGCCCGCCGGGACCACCTCTATCTCTTCGATCTGGCTAATCGGAAAGCTGGGATACTCACGCCAGGTGAGTACAACGAGGCGTGGCCATCGTGGTCACCCGACAGCCGTTCTATTGCCTTTGTCAGCAAGCGTCGGCCCGAGTTCGATCGCACCAACAACTGGGACCTCTACGTCGTAGACGCCAGTGACGGTGCGTCGCCGCGGCAGCTCACGACCTTCGAGGGTCCCGACATGGACCCGCAGTGGGGCGGGCGTGCGCCCTCGTGGAGCCCGGACGGCAAGCAGCTGGCATACGTGCAAGGCGGGCCGCTCAAGCTGATCTACTATGCAGGGCAGAAAGTTGCTGTGGTACCGGTGGCAGGGGGCCCGGCACGCGTCCTGACATCCGCCATCGATCGCAATGTGCTCTCACCGACCTGGTCGTCCGACGGCGCCTCGATCCTCTTTCTGCTCGAAGATGACCGGGTCACAGACGTGGCCAGCGTTCCGGCGGGCGGGGGAAAGACCGTCCAGCTGACCCGGGACCGCGGGTTGGTGAGCGACTTCTCCGTTGGACCTGGTGGGAAGGTGGCCGTACTCGCCACCACGCCCACGATGCCGGCCGAGGTGTTTGCGATCGAGGGTGCAAGGCTCCGGCGGCTTTCGCGGCAGAACGACGCCTGGCTCGCGGGAGTCCGTCTCGCTGCCGCGGAAGAGATCTCCTTCAAGAGCAAGGACGGCACTCCGGTCCATGGATTCCTGATGCGCCCGGTTGATCATCAGGCAGGGACTCGGGTCCCCACCGTGCTCAAGATCCACGGCGGTCCGGTGTACCAGTTCTCCAACGAGTTCGATTTCGAGTGGCAGCTTCTGGCCGCGGAGGGATTTGCCGTCGTCGGCGCCAACCCGCGGGGGAGCTCGGGCCGTGGTGAGAAATTCTCTACCGCAATCTGGGCCGACTGGGGCAACAAGGACGGGCAGGATGTGCTCGCGGCCGTGGACCACGCGGTGGCCGCCGGGGTGGCCGACCCCGCACGGCTCGGCGTGAGCGGCTGGAGCTACGGCGGCATTCTCACCAACCAGGTCATTGCCCGCGACCGGCGCTTCAAGGCGGCAATCAGCGGGGCGGGGCAGTCCAATGCGCTCGCCGGCTATGGCACGGACCAGTACGTCCGGGAGTACGAAGCGGAGCTGGGCCTACCCTGGGCAAACCTCGAGGCCTACACCCGGGTCTCATATCCCTTCTTCCACGCGGATCGGATCGTCACGCCAACCCTGTTTCTCTGCGGCGAGAGGGACTTCAACGTGCCCCTGCTCAACTCCGAGCAGATGTATCAGGCCCTTCGGAGCCTGGGGCGCGAAACCGAGCTGGTGATCTATCCAGGGGAGTACCACGAGATCCGGAAGCCGAGCTACCAGCGCGACCGGCTCCAGCGCTACCTGGCCTGGTATGGCCGTTATCTTAAGCAAGGAGCTCAAGCCGCGACGCACTGAGCGTCGAGGAGGTTTCCCTGCTCGCCATTCGCCTCGCTCTCGCCTTTGTCACCCTGCTAAGCTCTACGCCGGGCTGCGGTGCCTTCTCGTCGAAAAACCCAGCCCCTGCACGTTCCGAGGTCTCGGTCGAAGTCGAGAACCACAACTGGAGCGATATCACGGTCTATCTGCTGGCCGGTGGACTTCCTCAGCGGCTGGGCATGGTCACGTCGTCCCGCAGCGCCGTCCTGGCCTTTCCATCCCAGCGGCTGAACTCCGGGAGCGGCGTCCGCCTCAGAGCCCTGCCGGTAGCCGGAGCGGCGTACACCACAGAGACCATCTTGGTCCTCCCGGGCCAGACGATCACCTGGACCCTGGAGAATATTCTCGATCACTCCAGCCTGTCGGTGTACTGAGCCCCCTAGGGGAGGCGGTCGAGGCACCCCACCGAATTCGGGTTGTTCTGTTCTTCGATTGGAAGCGGCAGATTCACGTCGGATCCGTAGGTTCCCCCTTTGTGATACGCGCCATTGGGAAAAACCGTGTTCTCGAGCCGGGCGTACCCGCCAGCGCTCACCGGCCGGAGGAGGCGACGCATATCGCCCAGACGGTGGCCGGTGGCGTAAAGCCAGAACGCCCGTTCGGCAAAGAGCAGATCTGCCCCCTCTACATCGTCCCCAGGCGTACTCAGGGGATCCAGTGGTGGATCCAGGTCCGGGAATGCCGCCCGGAGATCGTTGAGCGTGGTAGTCATTCCGCCGAGATCGCTCGCCTTGAGCTGTGCCTCCGCCTCGATGAGCCGGGCCTCGACACCGTCGGCAACCGATACGGCCGCGGTGGCGTCGGGGTACTTGAACAGGTTGACTTGAGTAGTGATGAGGTCCAGCCCGGTGTCCGCAACCCCATCCCCGTCGTCGTCCAGGGTGTCCGCCGGGACTCGGGGGTCCAGGGCAGAGAAGAAGGGAAGTCCGACTCCACCCTCCACATCGGCCACCGACCATAGTCCCTGATTGGTGTACGACCAGATGGCGTTCTGCAGCCGGAGGGGAGACTCCGCGTGCTCCGTGGCGTACACGAACTCGGTGGGCACAGTGGCCACAGCGGCGGCCGCTTCGGTAAATCGCCCCAGATTGACCAGAGCGCGGGCCCGACCCACGGTGGCCAGGTTGGTGATAGTTCCATCGTCGTTCGCCAGCCCCGGCTCCGCGAGTGCCGCGTCGAAGACCGCGACTGCACGGTCGAACATCTGAGTGGTGGTCTCGGGCCCGCCGAAGATCAGGCTGTCGCCGCTCACCCGGCTGAAGGGCACGCCGGAGCAGAATGACTCGCCGAAGTACACATAGGTGAACCCGGCCAGGGCCAGAGTCTCGGCGATATCGGGCGTGTCATCAGGGGCCACCAGAAATTCCCGGAGCGCGTCCGCGGCGACCTCGAGGCCTCTCCGCGCCTGGTGCAGATTGCGGTAGACGGCCGAGAGCGTAGGGTTGATGTTCGCGGTCGTGCGCTGGTCGACCTCCTGCTGCGACGGCGGTGTCGTGGAGTGCACAAATTCATCGGTCAGCAGCCCTGCCGCGAGGATCAGTCCATCGTCGCCCTGGGTGCCGTCGCCGTCCTTGGCAAAGGCGAAGTCGGCAATGGCGCCTTCCCGAAGGGCTATGGCACCCTCGGGGGAGTTGATCTCACCTGGGTCAATGATGTTGGGCTGTTCGGTATCGAGCAGGCCGCACCCTCCCAGGGGAAGCAGGAGGAGCAGGGCAGCGCGGAGGGAGCGACGTGAGATGGTCATGATGGCACTCCCTCAGAAGCCGATGTTGACACGCGCGGTCCAGTAGCGCACCTGGGCCTGCGACTCGAAGTCCGACGAAGCGAAGTTGTCCTGGGCGAAGGCGTTCACCTCAGGGTCTACCCCGCTGTAGTCGTCGACGGTCCAGAGGTTTCGACCCGAGAGCGTGAGGCTGAGACGGTTGGCCCGGAACGCTCGAGCGAGACCATCAGGCGCGAAAAACGTCAATGACAGCTCTCGCAGCTTGATGAACCAGCCGGGTTCGAGGAACGCCACCGAGTTCCCGCCGCCGGGCAGGAACAGGGCCTGGGCCCTCGCCTGCTCCTCCAGTGAGGCGGAGGGGTCATAATTTCCCCGGCAATTCTGGACCGAGAAGCAGCGGAACTGCTCGAGTGAGTTGTCCACCTTGTGGCCGCCCCGATAGTCAAACTGGGTGCCGAGCACCACCTGCCCTCCGAATATGGCGAGCTGGCTGTTGAGGGATGCCTCTCGCGTGGGGAGGGCGGTTCCGAGGAATACCGAACTGTCGCTGAGGGTAACTTCAGAGTCGTCGGTGAGCCCGTCCCGGTTGGGATCCAAATCAATAATCCCGTCGCCGTTGGCATCGTCAAACGTGTGGGTGGGAGCCCAGAACCCTCCCGCGGGGTAGCCGGCCACGTGCCGCTGGTAAAAGCCGACGAAGATGTCGCTGACGCCCTCGCCCAGCTCCTGGATCTCGTTCTCCACCGTCGAGCCGCTGAGGGTGAGGTCCCAGGCCACACTGCGGCTGTCGATGAGCCGGGTGTTGATAGCGAGCTCGATACCCCGATTCCGAATGCTTGACAGGTTGACAAACTGGGACTGCGAGGCGCCCAGCGATGGAGCGATGTCGCGTGAGATCAGCGCATCGTGCGTGACCTTGTTGTAGGCCGTAAACTCCAGGGAGACACGGTCGTTGAACAGTCCGGCGTCGAACCCGGCCTCGAACTCGCTGGACCGCTCGGGCTTCAGATCGGAGTTGCCCAGGCTCGCGAACGATACACCGGTGGTCCCGACACCGGCTCGCTTTCCGGCCACCGAATTGTAGATCCGGAGCGCGTCGGCGGTTCCCGGCTGCTGTCCCGAGATGCCAAACGCGGCGCGGACGCGGAAGGTGTTGAGGGAGCTACCCGGCTTGTCGGTCACCAGCCAGGACACGCTCGCCTTGGGGTATACCGTGGCGTCGAAGTTCTGACCGAAGGCACTGTTGTCGTCGAACCGCAGCGCGCCGGTGACGAAGAGCCGTTCCTTATAGTTGACCTCCTGCTCGAGGTAGGTCCCGACGGAGCGAGACTCGACCGTGGTATCGGCGGCCTCGATGGCGCTGGCGCCATTGATCGTGCCGGAGCCCGGCGGCAGACCGCGCCCGCTGGCGAAGGTGCCGGCGGAAAGGTCGCGGAAAAACTGCGCGCCTATGGAGGTGCGCGCGCCGAGCGTGGATGAGAGGCGATATCGGGCCGAGGCCCCGAGATCGACCGACGTCTGCGAGATGTCGAACGCGTTCTGGATCTTTACGCCGTCCCGGTTCGCGAGATAGGCGGCCACCTGACCGGTCGGGAAGAACTGCAAATCCGTACGATCCACGAGGTCGTAGCCGAGGACGGCACGCGCAGTGAGCCACTCTTGTGGCCGCCAGGTCCCGGTGAAACCGGCCGTGAAGCGATTGGCCTTCTGATTGGCCAGCTCGGCGAACAGCTCGGCTGGGATGAAGAACCAGCCGCGATTGACTTCCGGTAGACTGCCGCTGGCGGTCCCGCTGCCGTTGACGGTCAGGAAGCTGTTGTCGTTCTCGATGAATCGGGTATTGCTGGTCGAGAAGCCGAGCGCGGTGTTCAGCTCCAGCGTCTTCGACACCTTCGCGGCGAGATTTGCACGCACGCCGAATTTCTCGAGCGCGTTCGGCCGGCTCTGGTTGTCCGGCACAATACCGTTCCGCACCGAGGCCACGGAGTCGAACTCCGCATCCGGAAGGCGGAAGGGGCCCACCTCGTTCTCGTAGCTCCCCGACACGTAATAGGTCACGTCCTCGCTGCCACCTGAGACGCTGGCACCGTACTGCTGCCGGAGCCCAGCCTTGTAGGGGTGGCTGACCGGCTCATTCAGTGGCTGGAATGTCTGCAGGGACGTCTGGGTGCAAAGACCATCGAGCTGGCTCTGGATGCTGCAGAACCCGTCGTAACCGTCGATGATGCCGGTGGGGGTGGTATCCCGCCCGAAGTAGTTGAGCGGGTAGGTGTTGTTGTCGGAAACCGAACCGAGCTCGGAGAAGAGACTCCACTGGGGAGGGCCGGCCACGCCGCGCTTGGTCGTCACCCGGATCACACCGTTGGAAGCCTGGATCCCGTACAGGGTGGCGGCCGCCGGGCCCTTCACGATCTCGATATCCTGAATATCATCCGGATTGAGATCGTTGATGCGTGAGGGGCCCGCGCCGATGCCGGCGCCGAAGCCCCCGATGTCGAGGGTGCTGGATGTCGCATTGCTCTCCAGCCGAACACCGTCGAGGTAGTACAGCGGCTCGTTGGACAGCGAGATGCTGTTGGACCCCCGGATCCGAATCCGGGTGCCGGTGCCGGTGGTGCCGCTACTCTTCAGGACCTGTACGCCGGGTGCCCGGCCTGAAATCAGATTGGTGAACTCAGTGATCGGCGCCTGCTCGGCGATCCTCGCGGCATCGATGGTCGTGACCGCGTTGCCGATCTCCAGCTTCCGCTGCTCGCCGGTGGCGGTGGTCACCAGCTCGTCGAGCTGCACGACTGCGGCGCCCAGACTGAAGCGCAGGGCGGCGGTCTCGCCGGCGGCAACGGTCGTGCTTTGGGTGGCCGGTTGGTACCCCACCCGGAGGACCCGCACCTGGTGGGTCCCGGGGGCGACCTCCCGGAAGAGGAAGCGTCCCTCGCGGTTCGTGGTTTCGATCTGCCCCGTTCCGGTGAGCACCACTCGGGCAGCCTCCAGGGGAGTCCCAGTCGCTTCATCGACCACCTGCCCACCGATGGCCGCTTGCTGGGCCAGTGCCGGCCGGGGAATGCCGGCCATCAGGCACCCCAGCAGCAGGGTAGAGCCCACCATACCCAGACGAATGCCAACGCTCATATAGGGTTCTCCTTCGAGCGAGGACTGTGCGACGGAACGCTGTCTTGAGCTTTCATGAGGCGGGGACGCCACCGCCAATGTGCAAAGGTCGGGGCCGGTTGTCAAAGCGTGTGTGCGGCTTGACGCTCCCGCCGGCTGACCGTATCTAAGTAGCTACCCGAAACACCGCGCCGCACTTGCGCTCCTATTCGAGTCCCTGCGCGCACCGGCGGCTCTTCTGCCGGCCGGCAACCCGCGTCACGTGGAGGACCTGTGATACGACACATCGTTCGCACGATGGCTTACGCGCTCGCAATCGGCGTCAGCGCGACACCCCTGCTGGCGCAGGGTGGAACGCTACGGGGCACCGTGTCGGACAGCACTGGCTCAGCGCTGTCCAATGCCTCGATCACCGTCGATGGCACCGGGCTCAGAACGACAACCGGCAATCAGGGCCAGTATGAGATCCGCAGTGTGCCTGCGGGAGCCCGGGTCGTGCGCGCCCGCCTCATCGGTTTTCAGGCGGCCAGCGCGCCGGTGACCGTGGTTTCGACCGGCGAGACCCGTCAGGACTTCACCCTGGCGCGGAGCGCGGTCCAGCTGGCCCCGATCGATGTCGTGATCGGCTCCCGGGCTCGTCACACCGCCTCCGAGGAGCTGGCGGTGCCGGTCGACGTGTTCCCCGCGGAGGTGCTGCAACAGCAGGGCACCATGGAGACCGCGGCGATTCTCCAGTCGGTGGCCCCCTCGATCAACTTTCCCCGCCAGAGTGTTACCGACGCCGGCGACATCGTGCGTCCGTTCACCCTGCGCGGACTGAGTCCGGACCATACGCTGGTGCTGGTCAACGGCTGGCGCCGCCACCAGACCGCGCTGGTCAACAACTTCACCTATGGCATGGGCGCTGGGTCCAGCGGCGTCGACCTGAACGCGCTTCCGGCCAGCGCAGTGGACCGGATCGAAGTCCTGCGCGACGGCGCCTCGGCCCAGTACGGGTCGGACGCGATTGCCGGGGTGGTCAACCTGGTGATCAAGGACGGGGAGTTCAGTCCCTTCCTCAACGGCGATGTCGGTGGCTACACGACTGGCGACTACACCGGCGACGGAACCACGTTCAACGTGAACGGTGGCTGGGGGTTCAAGCTGGGACGGGGGTCGCTCGGTCTGTTCGGTGAGTACCGTGACCGCAACGCAACCAACCGGGCCTGGGCCGATCCGTTCGAAGTAGCCGGTACCGGGCTTGCCGATTCGATCGACGCCAACGGTCAGGTGATCGAGAAGCGGAACCCGGTACCCCAGCCGAACCATCACTGGGGCGATGGCGTGGAACAGGACGCGCTCGCCTTCGCCAACTTCCGGCTGCCGATGAACGATGCGGGGACCACCGAGCTCTACGCCTTTGGTGGTTACAGCCATCGGGATGGCACCGGTAATGGCTATCGGCGGTATTTCGACAGCGCGCGCAACTGGCAGGAGATTCATCCGCTGGGCTTCCTGCCTGAGATCAACGGAAAGGCGGGCGATTACTCCGCCGCGGGCGGCGTCCGCGGGGTGGTGTCGGGCTGGAGCTACGACCTCGGGGCCGAGTTCGGGCACAACGACTTCGACTACAATATCAACAACACGGACAACGCATCCCTCGGTCCCTGCCTCGACGTTCCCTGCGCTCCGGGCCCGGACCGAATTCTCGGCACCGCGGACGACCCCGGGATCCCCAACAAGACCTCGTTCTTTGCCGGCCGGGTGTTACGCGAGGAGTTCGTGTCCGGACTCAACGTGGCCAAGGCGGTCGAGCTGGGCCTTCCGGCACCGGTAAACCTGGCCTTCGGTGCCGCCTTCCGGCGGGAAGACTACGCCATCCGGCCCGGCGAGCTTGCCTCGTACGTCAATGGATTCCATCTCGATCAGGACAGCGCGGACATTGCGCCCGCCGGATCGTCGGTGTTTCCCGGGTTCACGCCCAGCGATGCCACCGAACGGGACCGCACCAACTTCGGTGTCTACGCCGACGCCGAGACCAATCTGAGCGAAAAGTTCCTGGCTAATATCGCCGGCCGGTTCGAGACCTACAGCGACTTCGGCGAGCGGGTGACCGGGAAAGCGGCGGTGCGCTTTCAGCCCTCGCGCCGGCTCACTCTTCGCGCGGCGGTAGGCACCGGTTTCCGGGCGCCGGGGTTGAGCCAGGTCGCCTTCGGCAAGGTGACGACCAACGTCATCGCCGGGGAGTTCATCGACTTCGGCATTTTCCCTGCAGACCACCCCGCGTCGGCGGCGTTGGGGGCACAGCCGCTCAAGGACGAAACGTCGGTCAACTTCAGCGGCGGCCTGGCACTGAGCCCGACCGAGAATCTCACGCTGACCGCGGACTATTTCCAGATCCGCATCGACGACCGGGTCCTGCTCGGCGCCACGTTCGATGATGACGCCACCATCCAGCTCCTTGCCAATGCGGGATTTACAACGCTTCAGGGTGTACAGTACTTCACCAATGGACTCGACACCCGAACCCAGGGTATAGATCTCACGGCTAACCTGCGACTCCCGGACGTTGGCAGAGGGATACTCGATCTCAATGCGTCGGCCAACTTTACCCAGAACGAGATCCTCCGGGTCGATCCCTTGCCCCAGGTGCTGATAGACGCAGGGTCTACCGAACCGGGCTTGTTGGACTCGGTGACCGCCATCGGCATCGAAGATGAGCGCCCCGACTGGCGCGCCACACTGCAAGCCAACTACTCGGTCGGCCGGATCACCGCTCTGGGTCGGTATTCATACTACGGCGGGTTCTCCTCGGCCCAGCCGGGCTTCTGTGACCTGTGCCGTGACAATTACGGGGCCAAGAGCCTGGTCGACGCCGAGCTGGGGTATCGCTTCAGCTTCATGAAGCTCTCCCTCGGGGTCAGAAATCTGTTCGATACCTATCCCGACCAGCCCAGCTCCCTGGTGGACATCGGCGATGGAACGCCGGCCAAGGACTTCAACAACAATTTTGGCACTTTCCCCTGGGCAGCCGCCTCGCCATTTGGGTACAATGGGCGCTTTATTTACGCGAGGACGGAGATTTCGTTCACGAGGTAGCCTTACCCCCGGGGAAAATGTCCACAACGTACGATCTCATCGTCATCGGCGGTGGCCACAATGGTCTGGTCACCGCCGCCTACCTGGCCCGTGCCGGCGTCAAAGTCCTGGTCCTGGAGCGTCGCGAGCTCCTTGGCGGCGCCTGTGTCACCGAGGAGCTGTGGCCGGGCTACAAGGTCTCCACGGCAGCATATGTAAACAGCCTGCTCCGGCCCGAGATCATCAGGGACCTGGATCTCAAGCGGCATGGTTTCAAGATGCTGCCCCGGAATCCGTCCTCGTTTACACCCTTCCCGGATGGCCGGTCGCTCATGCTGGGCCCCAACAAGGCCATGACCCATCGGGAAATCTCGAAATTCTCCGCCAAGGATGCGGAGGCGCTGCCGAAATACGAGGCGATGCTGGAGCGGGTGGCCGCGTTCATCGAGCCCACGCTTATTCAGACTCCACCCAACCCGTGGTCGTTCAACCCACGAAACCTGTTGCAACTGGCCAAGCTCGGCCTGGGATTTGCCAAGCTCGGCACTGACGGCCAGAAGGCAATCGAGATTCTCACCGGTGCGGCCACACCGATTCTCGATCGCTGGTTCGAGTCGGAGCAGCTGAAGGTCACCCTGGCGACCGACGCCGTCATCGGCGCGATGGCGTCGCCTTCCATGCCGGGTACGGCCTACGTGCTCTTTCACCACGTCATGGGGGAGTGTGACGGCATCCGCGGCGTGTGGGGCTACGTCCGCGGTGGGATGGGCGGGATCAGCAACGCGATTGCCTCAGCCGCGCTGGAGGCGGGGGCTGAGATACGCACCAGCTCAGAGGTCAGCCGCATCCTGGTGAAGAACGGAGCCGCAACCGGGGTAGTGCTCAAGGACGGCACCGAAATTTCCGCGCGCCGAGTGGCCAGCGGAGCGGACGCCCAGGTGACTTTCCTGAAGCTGCTTGGCGGCCAGGATCTGCCCGTCGAGTTCGTAGAGGCGGTGCGCAACATCGACTACACCAGCGCCAGCCTCAAGATCAATATCTCACTCAGTGAGCTGCCCGATTTCAAGGCCGTCCCAGGCACTACGGCCGGGCTGCAGCACCGGGGCACAATTCATGTCTCGCCCACGATGAACTACATCGAACGGGCCTACGACAGCGCCAAGTACGGCTGCCCTTCCGAACACCCGATCATCGAAGCCACCATTCCGTCGGTGCTGGACGACACCCTGGCCCCGCCGGGACATCACGTCATGTCGATGTTCACCCAATACTTCCCCTATAAGCTGGCGCCGGGCCTTTCGCTCCAGGAAGAAAAAGAG
>DATBSM010000138.1:0-8457 GCA_036559785.1 Gemmatimonadales bacterium | reverse complement strand
CGATGGGCGCTCGCCTCGAGGAATGAGTTGGGCAGTCCCTCGCGGCTCGCTGTGTTCACCATGATCCAGCTCGAGCCGAGAATTTCCGAGTGGGCCGAGTCGGTAAACTGGTCGATGAAGCCGAGAAATGTGAGGTTCGGCAACCGGTCGTAGGTCGCACGGAGCTGGCGCTCGTAGCCGGCATCCCGCGACTTCCCCGCGGCGAGGAATTGGACCCCAGGAAACCGCCGGGCCAGCTCGAAGAAAAGCTCGGGACGTTTGCGGCGATCGAGCCTCGCCATGTAGCAGACCGTCGGGATGGCGGTCTTGCTCGGTGCCGGCGGGATGGCGACCGGCGTTGGCAGGAACCTCGGATTCTGGGGGAGGCGGTACATCCCGGCGACTTTCGGGATCATATATCGCGCTGCACAGAAGGTCCGGTCCATCCGTCGGACTGCGCGGGCCATTAACGGATTGCTCTCGTACAACCAGTTCGCTGCTACCTGGAGCCGGTTCAGCGAGGGTCGAGCGAACTCGAGCTTCCAGTCTTCCCAGTCGCGCGGGTCGCGGAAGGTGATAACCTGTTTCCGGTCGGGAAGCGCCCGCATGGCCGCCAGGGTCGCGTACGATAACTCGCAAGAGTGAAACAGATCGGCCCCGGTGGAGCGGCACAGATCCACGGCCGCCGGCGGCCAGTGCCGGGGGAAGCCCAGCACCGTAATTCCGTCGAGTTCCTCCACCGGGCGCTGATTTCCACGCCGGGGCACGACCGCGTACACCGTGACACCACGCTGGACCAGTTCCCGTCCGATGGTCCGCGCCGCCCGGCCGAAGCCGCCGGCCTTGCCCCAGGCAAAAATCTCGGTGCTGATCAGACAAACCTTCATTGCGGCCTCCGGGCCAGCCAGGCTCGGAGCTCCAGCCATCCGCCGGCGGAAATGCCGATGAGGTCCCGGCCCAGGAGCAGGAACGCGAGGGCGACGGCGCGCTGGGGAGCCACACCATAGGGATGGAGCAGGAGGATCATCCCTCCCTCCCTCACACCGAACCCCCCAATCGAGAGCGGCAGCATCCCGGCCACCAGCAGCATAGATCGAGTGTATCCGGCGGCCGTCAGTGGGAGGGTAATGTCCAGCCCGCGGGCAAAAAAGAGGAATAGGAGGATGCCGAGCAGGTGACCTACTAGCGAGAGGCCGACCACTGTAACCCGGCGGCGTGCCAGCGGGTGGCCGAGGTCGCGGATGGCGTCCACCACAGCGAGCAGGGGTTCCCTCACCGACGCGGATACCCAAGCCGCTCGGCCACCGGTCAAGGAAACCCGGACCCGCTCTGCTGTCGTTCTATTGAAACCGATCAAATACACCGCGCCCAGCCCCAGAAGTAGCGCCGCGAACAACGGCACCATGACTCGCTCATCGCCGGGCATGCCTTCGAGCAGCCAGAAGGTGAGCCCCGAGAGAACGACAATCGTGCTCTCGATCAGGCGACTGAGCAGGAGCACGGCAAAGGTGTGGGCTCCGGGGCTTCCGGCCCGATTCAACCGGTACCAGCGAAGGACTCCAGTGGAGAGAAAGCCCGGCAGTACCAGACTGTAAAAGCTCGAGGTGAGATTGATGCGGAGGACCTGGCCCAGCGACACTGATACCCCGATGCTGCTGAGTAGGAGTTGCAGACGGCTCGCCGCGATGACCGTCATCGGCACCGCAATCAAGAGCCCTGCGGCTACGTCCCAGGGATGTGCCTGGCGCAGGCTCGACCAGATCGCGGATAACGGCACGCTCCGGAAGATGAGGAGCAGCAGTCCGACAGAGACCGCGGCCTTGAGGAGCCAACGCCAGTTCCGGGTCACGGCGTGCGTTTCACGATGCCGTCCGGCCGGGACGAAAGTGGAGTGTCCGCCGGCCTCGGCTCAGGCCCCAAAGAAAGCCGAGACCTTGGGCCTTCTGACCTAGCCAGTACAACACGTAATGCCGCCGGTGCTCGAAGGCTCCCCAGTTGAACGGGCCGATGATCTTTTCCCACATGATAGCAGCCCAACGCGGCCCGGATGATTTATTCCCAGCGCCCCAGAGGAGACTGTCGTGGGGAGTAATAGGAGTCGGAAGGCGTTTCTGGTCGAGATAGAGCGCGGCTATTCCGATGCCCCGAGTGTACTGGAAACCCAGGTACGCCCAGGGGCGGGCAGTGCGGAGATGGTCCACCTCGAAGGGAACGTAAATGAGACGCGCCCCCCGGCTGCGAAGGTGATAGACCAGCTCCCAATCCTCGGCGGTAAGAAAGGACTCGTTGTAGACAAACCCGTCCCGGGCGGCAGTGACCTGGAGGCAACGCCGCCGGAACATGATGTTTCCACCAGTCCCGACCAGCCCACCCGCATCGAGCTGTTCCACCGCGGGTTTTGCGCGGCGTCCCTGCTGGACAGCTCGGAGGAGCGGGTCGGATTCCCGCAGGTTGCCGCCGGCTCCATCGGCGTCGTGGCGGTCGATGGCATCAATCAGAGTGGCCAGCCACTCCGGGCCTGGGAGGCAGTCGTCATCGGTAAAAGCAATCAGATCACCCTTGGCTCGGCGGATTCCTTCGTTTCGGCCCCAAGCCGCCCCCCGCCGGCCCTGGTCGATGATCTGGAGCACCTCGTCTGGTGGCCGGCTTTGGCGGGTGAGAGCCTCGAGGGTGCGGGCCAAAGTTCCCCGGCCCAGGGTCGGAATCACCACCGTCACCACGTGCCGGTCAGCGTCCACCCTGGGCCACTTCAGCCAGGATCGCGGCGTATCGGGCGGCAACTGCGGGCCATGAAAACCGCTCCTCGAGCCGTTTGCGCGCGCTGGCCCCCAGGATCCGGCAACGGTCTGGATCATGGGCCAGCTCAACCAACGCCTGCCTCAGCGCCGGCGGGTCTCGCGGGGGTACCAGCACCCCGGTGTCTCCCACCACTTCGTCACAGCCGGTGCCCCTGGTGGTGACGATCGCCAGGCCGGCCGACATGGCCTCAAGCAGCACAATCGGAAAGTTCTCCGCCTCGGAGGGACAGACGAAAATACTTGAGGTCTCGTATAGTTCGCGAAACCGGGACGACTCGTGGTCCATCCAGCCATGAAACGACACCGGCAGTCCGCGCTGACGCGCCTGCGCCTCGAGGTTGGGGAGATAGGGGCCGGTCCCGACGATGTGCACCTCATGATCGAGGTCCGTTCCGGTCAGCGCCTCCAGAAGGTGCTGCACTCCTTTCCGTTCGAACAGCCGGCTCACAACCAGGATCCGTCGAGCCTTGGGGCAGTCGGAGCGGTAGAGATCGGGATCGATTCCGTTGGGAATCAGAATTGGCGTCGCCTCTGGAGCCTGGCTTCGGATCAGCCCGGCGAGGCGTTCGCTGGGTGCCACGATACCCGACGCCTGCCTCACGATCCTCCGCCAGGCGGGGGCCAGAATCTTGTGGAGGGTTTGGAATCGGTCAGGATTGAATCTGGGAACGTCCGAACCGTGGGCGGTGATGACGTACGGCAGGCCGGTGCGCCACTCGAGCACTCGAGCCAGCACGCCGTCGGGGAAGATGAAATGGGTGTGGTTGACGTCGAAATGACCCAGCCGGGTACGCCTCAGCGCCTCGGGGAGCGCTGCGACCAGATAGGACGCCTGTTCCGCCGGAGTACAGACTGAGGCAGAGAACCGGAGGCAGGGCACCCGGTGGACCCTGACGCCGTCAACCAGGTCTTCCGCAGGTAGGCCGCGAAACCCCATGGTGATCACTTCGACGTCGTGTCCCAAGGCCACCAACTCCCGGCTCAGCCCAGAGACGACCTGGGAGCCGCCGCCGCCGAGAGGGGGAAATTCATAGCACAAGCTGAGAATGCGCACGAAGGTATGGTGGTCCTGGATTCGGGACGCAACCCAACTCTCCCATGAGAGGCACGGCCGCTAATAACTAGCGGTCGCAGCCTGAGGGTCAAGCATCTCTCCAGGTGAAGTGTCCGTGATCCGGACTGCATCTCCGACTCCGTGATTATCCTTTCCGGGTATGCCAAAATCGGATAAAGCAGTATCCAGGAAGCCAGATGGCGATCACGAGGTTCTGGTGGTAGACGGGCGCGAGGTCGCGATCTCCAATCCGAACAAGGTGCTCTTCCCCGAGCCGGGGTATACCAAGCTCGATCTCGCCCGCTACTATCTCGCGGTGGCCGAGGGGGCGCTCCGCGGAGCCGGCGGGCGCCCCAACATGCTGGTGCGCTACCCCAACGGCATTGCCGAAGAGTTCTTCTATCAGAAGCGCGCGCCCACCTCGCGGCCCCCCTGGATCGAGGTGGTGTCGCTTCGCTTCCCCTCGGGACGGAGCGCCGACGAGGTGGTGCCGCGCGACCCGGCCGCCTTGGTCTGGCTCGCCAACCTGGCCTGCCTGGAGCTGCATCCCCACCCGGTCCGCGCCGACGACCTGGAGCATCCCGACGAACTGCGGGTCGATCTCGATCCGGTGCCTGGCGTGACCTGGGCCCAGGTGCGCGAGGTGGCCCACGTGGCCGATGCGACGCTGAGAGACTTCGGGCTGGCCGGCTGGCCCAAGACGTCGGGCTCACGCGGGATGCATTTGAATGTGCGGATCGAGCGGCGTTGGACCTTCGACGAGGTGCGCCGCGCGGCGCTGGCGCTGGCGCGCGAGGTCGAGCGGCGGGCGCCAACCATCGCGACGAGTAAATGGTGGAAGGAGGAGCGTCACGGGGTGTTCGTGGATTACAATCAGAACGCCAAGGACCGCACCGTCGCGGCGGCGTACTCGGTGCGGCCGAAGCCCCACGCGCCGGTCTCCGCGCCGCTCAGCTGGGACGAAGTAGACAGCTGCCAGCCGGGCGACTTCACCATGGCCACCATGCCGGCCCGTTTCGCGGAGATCGGCGACCGGCACCGGGACATCGACGATCATCCCGGATCGATCGAAGCCCTGCTCGAGCTGTCCTCGCGGCACGAGCGAGACGGTCTGGGCGATGCGCCCTGGCCGCCGCACTACCGGAAGCAGCGGGGCGAGTCGGCCCGGGTGCAGCCATCGCGAGCCCGCGCTGCCAAACACCCGCTGATCGAGATCGGCCGAGCCCAGCGCAAGGAGGACGCGTTGGCCGGATTCGAGCGATGGAAGGCTCGCCACCCGGAGGCCGCGGCACACCTCCAGCCTGCCGACGTGCTGGTCGACGCCATGCGGGGGCGTTCATCCACCTGGACCCGCGTTCGCGTCAACCTGGAGCACGTGCCGCCCGCGGTGCGGCCGGCTCAGGAGCCACTGGATCCGGACGAAAAAACCTTCTCCAAATCGTAGGAAGGTGTGACCTCGAGCTGGTCGTAGCGGCAGTCGGCCGGCCGCTTGTCCGGCCGCCAGCGCAGGAATGTGGCGGCATGGCGGAACCGGTCGCCCTGCAAGTGGTCGTATTTGACCTCGCACACCCGCTCGATCCGGAGCGGCTCCCATGACAGATCCTTGCCGGCGCTCCAGCGGCTCTGCGCGCCGGGCATTCGGTTGAGCTCACCCGCACCGGCCTGGGCCCACTCCCGCCAGGGATGGGTGTCCAGGGCGTTTTTCCTCAGCGGCTCGAGCTCCTGCACCAGCTCCTTCCGCTTCGCCATGGTGAAGGACGACGTCACCCCAACGTGCTGCAACACCCCGCGGTCGTCGTAGAGCCCGAGGAGCAGAGATCCCACCGCATCCTTCCCGCTCTTGTGCCAGCGAAACCCGGCCACCACGCACTCGGCGGTGCGCGCATGCTTCACCTTGATCATCGCGCGCTTGCCCGGCAGGTACGGGGTGTCCGCGGGCTTGGCGATGACGCCGTCGAGTCCCGCGCCCTCGAACTCTTCCAGCCACCGTGCCGCGGTGCCCCGGTCTCGGGTGGCTGGCGTGAGATAGACCGGCGGGCCAATGCGGGCGAGCAACTGTTCCAGGAGACGCCGGCGCTCACTCTGTGGCTCTTGCATGAGGTTTCGCCCGCCCGCGGCGAGCAGGTCGAATGCGACGAAGGATGCCGGCGCCTCCTTCGCCAGCTTGGCCACCCGGGACGCCGCGGGATGGAGCCGCAGCTGCAGGGCGTCGAAGTCGAGTCCGTGCGGCGAGGTGATCACGATCTCGCCGTCTAGCACGCAGTCCTCCGGGAGGCTGGCGACCAGGGCGTCATGCAGATCCGGGAAGTACCGGTCGAACGGCCGGAGGTCGCGGCTCTGGATGTAGACGTCAGACGCGCTGCGAAAGACGATGGCGCGAAATCCGTCCCACTTCGGCTCGAAGAGAAAGGTGCCGGTAACCGGCAGCCCATCGGCCAGCTTGGCAAGCATAGGCTCGATCGGCGGGGCGATGGGAAACGACGCGCTGTTTGGCGGTGTGTTCATCCTCGGATAGTAACCGCCGCCGGGGCCGTCAGGGTTTCCCGAAGGGTTGGTAACCGAGGCGGGTGGGTTGCCGTTTGAGGGCTTCCCGGCTACCTTAGCGCTATTCTGAGGCGCATTTGCGCGCCCGATGACCGACGTGAACACAGGGGCTCGGCGTTGGTGCCGGCCCCTGTTTCATTGGCTGCCGTTTCTGGCGCACGTAGCGCCGCGGCAGCCGTGCCCCGCGTGGAGGCGAAATCCACGCACACCGTAGTCGGCCGTGCGGCAGTCGCAACCCCGATTACATCACGTACAAGGAGCAGGACATGGCACGCACCACAGGCACCGTCAAGTGGTTTAACGACGCCAAGGGCTTTGGTTTTATCACGCCCGAGGACGGTCAGAAGGACTGTTTCGTCCATCATTCGGCGATCCAGGGCCAGGGTTTTAAGAGCTTGGCCGAGGGTGACCGCGTCGAGTTCGACGTCGTGCAGGGCCAGAAGGGCCCCGCGGCGGAGAATGTGGTGAAGCTGTAATCCAGCCGCACGCACACGGTGGCAGCCGGCTCGTCTTCGGACGGGCCGGCTGTTTTTTGTGGTAGCTCCTGACCCAGCTAGCCGAATGGCGCCCTGAGACAGCGCTCCAGGACCCGATCCGCCCCGATGCGCTGAGCGTAAGGCGCGAACTCGGGCGCAGGGCCACGCCACCGCACTTGCTCCACCTCGTCGAAAACCGCCGCGTCGGTCCGAAGCGTGGCCAGCTTCTTGAAGAGCAACGCGAGCTGGCGGGTGTCTCCCAGCAGGCTGGGGGGTAGGTCCTCGATCCTGCCGTACTGATTCAACACCCGCGCCGCCGTGATGAAACCGATCCCAGGAATGCCCGGATAGCCGTCCGCGGCGTCACCAACCAACGCCAGGAGATCGGGAATCAGCAGCGGCGCCACCCCAAACTTCTTGCGTACGCCCTCCGCATTGCGCACGGTCTGGCCTCGGCGGATCACCTGGACCACCCGCTCGCCCTGGACGCATTGCGCCAGATCCTTGTCGGGCGTCCAGATACAGACCTTCTCCACAACCTCGTCTTCCTCGGCGATACGCGCCGCGGAGGCCAGCGCGTCGTCGGCCTCCAGCTCGATCATCGGCCAGACAGCCACTCCCATGGCGGCGAGCGCTTCTTCCAGCGGGTGAAATTGAGCGAGCAGCGCGGGCTCGATGCCCTGGCCGGTCTTGTAGCCGGGCCAAAGGTCGTTCCGAAAGGACTCGATGACATGATCGGTGGCCACCCCGATGTGCGTCGCTCCCGTCTCGATCATCTGCAACACGGTATGCAGTACGCCGATGACGGCGCCGAAAGGCGGGTCGCCGCCGCCCTTGGTGGAGCGGCGCAGGCCATAGAAGTGGCGGAACAGCTCGTAGGTCCCGTCGACGAGGTGAACGATCATGGGGCTGTAGGATAACGACTTAGTAACAGGGCTGGAAAAGGGCTCGACTGTCGTGTCGATTTGCTGGGGGCTCGTTCGACGTCTGTATGAAGGCTATTGGCTATTAGCTATTGGCTGCGGGGGAGACCCGAGAGATACCGAACACATGGCCATGACGCTTTTTGGAATGACTGCATAGCTAATAGCCAATAGCCAATAGCCAATAGCCAACAGCCAACAGCCAATAGCCAATAGCTATAGGCTTTGTGACACTAAACCCGAGGGAGAACCACAATGCGTTTCATGGTGATCGTCAAGGCCGACAAGGACTCTGAGGCCGGGGTCCTTCCCAGCAAGGAGCTCCTGACTGAAATGGGAAAGTACAACGAAGAGCTGGTCAAGGCCGGCGTGATGCTGGCAGGCGAGGGGCTTCAGGCAAGCTCCAAGGGTGCGCGGGTCCGCTTCTCGGGGGGCAGCAAGAAGACGGTGATTGACGGGCCATTCTCCGAGACCAAGGAGCTGGTCGCCGGGTTTTGGCTGTGGCAGGTGAGGTCGAAGGAGGAAGCGATCGAATGGCTGAAGCGCGCCCCCTTCAAGAACACCGAGGTCGAGATTCGTCAGGTGTTCGAGTCCGAGGACTTTGGCGCCGAGTTCACGCCCGAGCTCAGGGAGCAAGAGGAGCGGCTGCGCGAAAAAATCGCCGCGAAGAAGTAAGAGGTATT